>JAOZKX010000033.1 GCA_029935135.1 Desulfocapsa sp. | reverse complement strand
AAATTGAAGTCAATTCGTTAAAAGATTTTATTGTCGCCTCTATGAAGAAAAATAAATGGAAACTGGTTGGTGAAGTATCCAGTCAAACTATTATTCTTGCTTTTACCAAACCCAACAAGACCTGTATGATGAACCTGGAAAACAACGGCTCATTAAGAGATACAACTGTGTCCATGTATGTGACCGTTGATGTTGCTGCTGCAAAATCGCTAAACGCCTTTGGTGAGCCTCTCTAGTAGAAAGCAGCGAATTTTTTTTAACTGAAACAGCCGCTTTCTCCTGCAAAAGGGTAAGCGGCTGTTTGAGTTTGTAGCTATGAATATTTTGAAGAGATTATTCCTTCTCTGTTATTGTATACTGTTTCTCCTGCTGCCTGTGCCGTTGAATGTGTATGCCGGAAGTTACCTGGAAGATATCCAGGGCTTGGCAGAGAGCGGAGACGGCGAAGCGCAATTAGCCCTGGCGCTTTTATATGAGTATGGTGGTGAAGGGGTTGGGCGCGATTCTGAAACAGCCACATTGTGGCTGGAAAAGGCGAGTGATTCCTGTATTGCCTGTGCCTGCCTGTACCTTGGAATTAAATTAGAAAATGGAAGTGGTGTAAGGCAGAATCTCCAAAAAGCATCCCACTATTACCGTTGCGCAGCACAACAGAATTGGCCGGCGGCACAGTTTTTTCTTGGGCGGCTCTATCTGATTGGTAAAGGAGTTGAAAAGGATTTACGGCAGGCACTTGCCTGGTTTGGTCTGGCCGCTGAGGCTGACTATCCTGGTGCTTCTGCGGAGTATGAAAAGCTTGTTGAAATAGTGAAAGATGTGAGTTTTACTGATCTGCGGGAGAGACAAAGGCAATTGTTAAAGACGGGAGTTTCCTGCAACTGATGGTTATTTCCTTTTTTTCTTTGTTACCATGCGATATAATCAGTAACATTATAACTTACGATAAAGAATATAAAAATTATATGTAATCTGTTCCCCCCCCTCTCTTAGTATGGAAATCGATAAAGAAAAACAGAAACTTGCTCAGGCGAAGGCAAAAGCCCTTATTGAGCAGCAGGAACAGCAGCGGATTGAGCGTCGTTTAGGAAAACTCATTCTGGACCTGGAGCAGGGGCAGGATGATGTGTTGCTGAATGATGAATTCCTGACCATGCTTCCTGAAATGATCGTGGATGCTTGTCGCAACGGCGAGTGTGAGCGGATGAAACAGCTGTTTGTAAAACTCGGTGAGTGTGCATGCAGTGAGGAACTGGATATTCGTGAACGGTCCGTTATCGCGCTCAGTCTCTGTTCCCATCTGATGCTTGAGGATGATCCTTGTGATCTTATGGTGGAATTATCCAGAATTCTCCTGCGCTGGCTTCGCATTGAAACCACTTTTCTCTCCGCGTGTGACACCGTCTGCAAACAATTACAGAAAAATGGCATCCGAATGCTGGAGGAGGGGAATTGGGAAGAGTGTGATTATCTTCTTGAGGTTTTCTATCAGATTCAATCTGGCAAACTTGAAAAGAACAATGCCATCCGCAGTATAGTGAGTCGTGCGCAAGGGGCCATGGCAGCTGATTACATTCTGGAAGAACTGACTCTGGTCTGTCTGCGTGGTCGTGGTGTGCGAAGAAAAAATGCAGAAAGTCTTCTCGTTCATCTTGGGCGTAAGGCTGCCATGCATCTTCTGGAAGCTCTGTTCTCCTGTAAAGAGAAAGAACATCGATTGCGGTTGATTGGCATTATTCCGGCCACCGGCTATGTGTCTGTTGCGGTACTTGAGGAGTACCTGAAGAAGGATTTACCCTGGTATGGGATACGAAATGTTATCCTGATGCTTGCGGCCGTTAATGATCCTGAATTAATTCCCCTGGTTATGCCCTATGTTGATCACGAAGATATTCGTGTTCAGCAGCAGGTTCTTGAATGTATCTATGATGTCGCTGGGACGAATAAGAAATTATACCTCCTTACGGCACTTCCCCTTGTGGATGATCAGTTGAAGGCCAATCTGGTTGTACAGCTGGGACAACTGGGTGGGGAAGATACTCTTGAGGCTTTTCTTGATCTTCTTGGTCATAGAGATTCTTTTTCTGATGAGGTACGGGGAGAGTTGCTGGCAAAGCTTGCCATTAATCTTCGCCTGAGTAGATCTTCGCGTGCTGTTAATATGATGACAATGCTTATTGACGAACTGATAGAGCATGACGATGAGAGTTTTGCTCCGGTTATTCAGTCTGCCAGACAAACCCTGAAGATACTTACTGCCCAGATTGGGGAGGGAGAGGCTGAAGATAAACCGGAGAAATCAGGAAATGAACAGGCTCAAAAAACAGCAGATCCCGTGGCCTCTACCCCGAACATCGATTCTGAACAGGTTTCTTATGCCCAGGATCCGGTTACGCAAAACAAAGCAAAGAGAGTTCTGCAGCAGGCGAATGAGGAAGTGGCGAAACTCCTTGGCAAGGGCGATGTGGAAGGTGCCAGCCAGCTTCTGTTCGATAAGTGTGAAGAGGCTGCTAAAGATAAAGATTTTGATACCGCTGAGATGTTACGAGACCGGATACTTGAAGTGGATCCCAATGGGTTGACAGAGGTGATACGGGCAGGGGAAATAATAGAAGCGGAAAGGTCTTCTTCTATTACGAGTCATCATATCAGTGTCTGGCAGGATCTTTATGATGAGCTGTCAACGGATGAATTCAATGCTCTGTACTATATGCTGCGAGAAAAAAGTTTTGTCGCTGGTGATTTGATTGTGGAACAGGGAACCTTGCAGCCAAGCCTTTTCTTTGTCAATTCCGGGCAGGTACGGCTCTCCTGTCAGCGAGGGGATACGGAAATCTTCCTCAAGCGAATTAATCCTGGTGAGATTGTCGGGGCGGCACCTTTTTTTGATGTTTCTGTCTGGACCACTACCTTGACGGCCTTGAGCCAGACTTCAATCCATATTCTGCAGCGTAAAAAATTTCTTGAACTCCTAGACGAATACCCTGGGATAGAGGCGTGTCTCCATGCCTTCTGTACGAAGATGGATACTGTTCCTTCCCTTTTGAAAATGTCCGGAGAAGATCGGCGACTGGCTGCTCGTTACCCACTTTCTATGATTGTTGAGCATATGCTGCTTGATCAATATGGGAATTCCGGGAAGAAGAGTTTTAAGGGAGAACTTGCTGATATTGCCGTTGGGGGCCTGTCATTTTTTATCCGGATATCCCGTAAAGAAAATGCACGACTTTTATTGGGACGAAAAATTGGTTCCACTATTCCTCTGCCCGGAGGAGGGACTGCTTCCTGTCGTGGACAGATTGTTGCTGTTCGTCCTCAAAATTACCAGGATAGTGATTACTCTGTTCATGTGCAGTTTGACGAGGGAATTGGTGTAGATATTGTCAAACGAATTACAGGATCGCAGGATTAATAGAGAGCAGAGTCACTATTGCTCAGAGGGAGAGCTTTCCTCGAAGATCCCCACATCTCTTCTCCTGATCCCCAGGTTCAAGCAAAGAGAACAATCAGGAGCAGAAGTACATTGTACTCCTCCTCTGGCCCTTGCGCCCATGGTTGGCCTTTCTCACTCTGCCTTTCGTCTTCTGCTTCTGGAACTGGGGGGGGTCGGTCTTTTCTTTAGTGAGATGCTTGCAGTCAGCAGACTTCCCATTGAAAATGAAACAGTATCTCCCTTTCTTTGCCGGACCGCTGCTGAATTCCCCTTCTTCTATCAGATTTTTGTGGCTCCAGGGCAGGATATCGTACCGGCAGTTGAGCGCTTACATTCCTTAAATGCGCAGGGGATTGATCTGAACCTTGGCTGTCCTGCGCCGACTTTGCGTAAACAGGGGGCGGGGTCCTTTATGTCACCTGAACTCATTAAAAAGAGTATTGCTACCCTACGAAAGGCAACGGATTTAGTGTTGAGTGCAAAAATTCGCCTTGGCCCGACACTTGACGAAACTGCTTTGCTTGATTTTTGCAGAATGCTGGAGGATGAAGGGGTGGATCTCCTTACTGTGCACGGGCGTCTGCAAAATGAGAAGTTTTGTCGCAAGCCACGATGGGACTGGATTGGCAAGGTGAAGGATGGGGTCTCTATCCCTGTTATTGCCAATGGTGGCATCTTTACAGTCGCTGATGCCCGCAGGTGCCTTGAACAATCAGGCGCAGATGGATTGATGTTAGGGCGCGGGGCAGTCTGTTGTCCCTGGCTTTTTGCCGATATTGCAAGGGATGTCTATGGTATCGAAAAAAGAGAGCATCCGGAAAAGCATGAAATTTATTTCCGTTTTGTTGAGTTGTTGCAGCAACGATTTCAGCCGGAACGGAGGCTGGGTCGTTTAAAACAGTTTACCAGCTATTATGCTGGTAATTATCAGTTTGGCCATCATCTGGCAGCCAGTGTACAAAATAGCAGTACACTGGAAGAAGCACGCCAAGAGGCGGAGAAGTTTTTTGCTGCAAGCGCATAAAACCCGTGAAAAAAAGGAGAATAGGATGATTGATTTAGTGAAAAAAACGATGTTAACTGGACTGGGACTGGCGTCACTTACCAAAGAAAAAGTTGAAGAAGTGGCCAAGGCCTTTGTTGAAAAAGGGAAAATGACGGAACAGGAGGGGCGAGCTCTGGTGGATGAACTTCTTGCTCGTTCGGAAGAGTCTAAGGAAGAGTTGAAAAAACAGATTGAAGAACGGGTCCAGGCTGTTCTGGCAAAGATGGATCTGGCAAAACAGAGTGAGGTGGACAACCTGAAACAGGAAGTTGCTGCCCTGCGTGAAGAGATGACGAATAAAAGCGAGTAATTGCTTTTTGGGCCTGGCAACAGCTGTCTTTTATCGCCTGAATTTTGCTCTGATCCGTTTGCTTATACCGGTGAGTTCCTGCAGTCCCATCAGTTGCAGGAGGAGAGCATAGAGCACGGCCCCGCCGGTGATAAGGAAAAAGAGTGTCATGCATTGGAGCATAAAGCTGCCATTCAGCCAGTCATGGAGAATGTTTCTGGAAAAAAAAAGGAACGCTGCCATGGCACTTCCTGCAACCCCAATTTTAGCCAATCCTTTGCTCAGGTATGATACAGAATAGCCTTCTGTCTTCCAGTAAAGAACACTACTTAAGAACAGAAAGTTGAGAACCATTGAGCAGGAAGTTGAAAAGGCAATGGCCAGGTGTTGCAGGGAGTCGATACTCAGATTGATGATAAGAAGGTTTGCTGCCACAGCCAGAAAGGAACCAATAAGGGGGTATTTTGTATCCTCAAGGGCGTAAAAAACAGGGACGAGAATTTTGTTGGAGGAGTAAGCAAAAAGTCCGATTGCATACAGTGTCAGCGTATTGGCAGTGGCAATGGTATCATAACTTGTAAATGCACCTCGTTCAAAAATGATGCGAATGATTGGTTCTGCAAGCAGCATCAGGCCGATGCTGGCCGGGATAGTCAGGCTGAAAACCATGGTGAGTGAGGAGACGAATGTCTCTTTCATCCCCTTGATATCTTTTTCTGCGGCATGTTTTGCCAGCACAGGCATGGCGGCAATGGAGAGGGCAACACCAAAAAGTCCAATGGGCAGCTGGACCAGGCGAAAGGCATAGTTGAGCCAGGAGACAGATCCTTCGGCGCAGGATGAGGCAAAATTGGTGTTGATAAAGATATTGATCTGGGTGGGGGACAGTCCGATCACCGCAGGGATCATCAGGGTGATGATGCGTTTGAGTCCTGGGTCTTTGATGTGCAGCCGCGGAGTAAAGCGAAAGCCGGTTTTTTTTAGTGTCGGAAGCTGCATGGCGAACTGCAATGTGCCGCCAATAAGGGTGCCGATTGCCATGCCCATAATGGCAGGATAGCCAAATTTAGGCAAAATGATGACCAGGCTTACACCGCCGACAATTGAGCCCATATTAAAGAAGGCAGATGCCATGGCCGGCACAAAAAACTTGCCCTTACTGTTCAAAATACCCATAACCACAGCTGACAGGGAAATGACCACAAGAAAAGGAGTCATAATCCGGGTGAGGAGAACGGTAAGTTCTTTTTTTCCTTCAACTGCAGAGAAGTGAGGAGCCAGCAGGTTGACCAGCGGCTCTGCAAAGAAGATTCCGAGCAGACTGAGCAGGGAGAGAAGGATCGCAAAAAAAACAAGTACATTGGAGGCAAGTCGCCACGCTTCTTCTTTTGATTTGTTGGTCCCGTAATCAGTAAAGACAGTGATAAACGCGGCTGAGAGTGCCCCTTCCGCAAAAAGATCGCGCAATAAATTGGGAATACGAAAGGCAACTACGAAGGCGTCGTAGGCCAGTCCGGCTCCAAATAATCCAGCAAAGATCTGTTCTCTTACAAGCCCTAAAACCCGACTGCACATGACAGCAATGGAGACCGTGCCGGCGGCTTTGGCTATTTTTTCACTCTGCGGAGCACTCTTTTTCACATTTTATCCGATAAGACAAGAGGAAGAGAAAGATTTTGCCAATGAAGCTCGTTAGTTAGGGGCGAATGTTGCTGGAAATTGCAGGTAAACCCTACGAGTATACTTCTTTTGCCCATGCTTTGCCACTGAAAGTGCTGGATTTGTTTTTATTCTTCATAGTTTTTGCGGTATTGCAGAGTAATTCAGCTTCCGCTTGAAACACGCTTGACTTTCATGGGATATATTGAATATATGAATAGAAGTTCATTGTATCAATAACTGGAACTTCTCGCATTCGTTTGTTGCAGATGCGTTTTCAGTTTGTCGGCAAGGTGGTGGCATAATAGTTTTTTCAAGGAGACATGTATGCAGGATATCAGTAAATTAAGAAATATCGCAATCATTGGGCACGGAGGTTGTGGAAAAACCTCCCTGGCAGAAGCCATGTTGTTTACGGCCGGCAAGATTCAACGGTTAGGAAAGGTTGATGATGGAAGCTCAGCCCTTGATTTTGAGGAAGAGGAGATCCAGCGCAATGTCAGTATAAACACCTCTTTTCATAATTATACCTGGGATAAGCATGATGTCTTTCTTCTTGATACGCCGGGTGATGATAATTTTATAAACGAATCTTTTGTTGCTACCCAAATCGTTGACAGTGCTGTTTTTATTATCGGTGCTGTTCTTGGTGTTAAGGGACAGACCATTAAGTTTGCTGATTTTATAGCAGAGAGATCACTTCCTTCACTTATCATGATTAATAAGCTTGATCGTGAACGGGCTGATTTTGATCGCACCCTGGATCAGATTTCTGAGCAATTGCCATTGACCCCAGTGGTCATTCAGATACCCATTGGCGAGGAAGAAAACTTTCGCGGTATGGTTGATATTGTCTCCGCTAAGGCCTATCTCTTTGATGAGAAGGGAAGCGGAAAGATGACGGAAACCGATGTCCCTGATGATCTTGAGGATATGGTTGCCCTGTATCGTGAAAGTCTGATGGAAAATGTGGCCGAGACCGATGATGATCTGATTGAAAAATTCTTGGAAGATGGTGAACTTTCAACTGAAGATTTACAGCTTGGGTTAAAGGCTGGAGTCGCAGAAGGTTCAATCGTTCCCGTGTGTGTGGGAGCAGCCACTGCTAATTACGGCACATCCTCAATTCTTGACTTGATTAATGATATTCTGCCGTCACCGGAAGAGAGGCCCGCTATGATGGGTGTCGATCCAGCAGGAGAGCCCATTGAACGCAAACCTTCACTGGATGAGCCTTTTTCCGGATTGGTGTTTAAGACCATGGCCGATCAGTATGCCGGTCGCTTAACAATCTTTCGGGTCTATTCCGGTCTTCTTTCCGGGGACTCATTTTATAACGCCAGCAAAGAAAATGAAGAACGCTACGGTCAGTTATATGTTTTAGAAGGAAAAGAGCAGCGAGCCGTGGACTCCGCCTGTCCCGGTATGATTGTGGCGGTGGCAAAACTGAAAGAAACCACAACAGGTGATACGCTCTGTGACCATTCAGCCCCCATTGTTTATGACGCTGCAGAGGTGATGGAGCCCGTTATTTCCTATGCCGTATCTGGAGGTAAGGATGATGAGGAAAAACTGTTTGCCTCCCTTACCCGAATGCTGGATGAAGATCTCACCCTGCGGCTGACCAGACAGGAGCAGACCGGAGAAGTATTGCTCTCTGGTGTTGGGCAGGTACATCTGGAGGTTGTTGGGTCCAGGATCAAAAGAAAGTTTGGTGCTGAGATGCATCTTGCCCTGCCCAAGGTTCCCTACAAAGAAACGATAAAGGGGAGTGCAAAGGTTCAGGGAAAACATAAAAAACAGAGTGGTGGGCGTGGTCAGTTTGGCGATTGTACCATCGAGATTTCTGCTCAACCCCATGGCGATGGCTTTGTATTTGAAGATAAGATTGTTGGTGGAGTTATTCCCCAGCAATATCGTCCTGCCGTTGAAAAGGGCATTGTTGAAGCCATGGAAAGAGGTGTTCTCGCTGGGTATCCAATTGTGGATGTGAAAATAGTCCTTGTTGACGGATCCTACCATACTGTTGATTCTTCAGAGATGGCCTTTAAGATTGCAGGGTCAATTGCCTTTAAAAAGGGAAGCGAGGAAGCAGGACTTGTTCTCCTTGAGCCCTATATGGATATGACAATTAGGGTTGGCAAGGATCATGTCGGTGATGTGATGGGTGATCTGAACTCCAGACGCGGAAAGGTTATGGGGATGGATTCAGCACAGGGCAAAGAGATCATCTCTGCCCAGGTTCCCATGGCGGAGGTCCTTCGTTATGCCACAGATCTGACAGCGATGACAGGAGGCCTTGGTACATTTAGCACCGTTTTTACTCACTACGAGGAAGTTCCGGCACAGATTGCTGAAAAAATAGTTGCCGACTCAAAGGCATAAAAAAAGATATCACTATGAAGATAGATACCAGTCGCTTTAGCTTTGCAGTCCTCACCATGAGCGATAAGGGTTCGCGTGGTGAAAGAGAAGATACCAGCGGTCCGTATCTTGTGAAGACATTTCTAGATCAGGGATATATTGAAAAGGGATATGCGATTATCCCTGATCAGGTGAGTCAGATCAAAGAAAAACTGATCACCTGGGTCGATGTGGAAAAAATTGACATTATTATAACAACTGGCGGTACAGGTGTTGCACCAACAGATGTGACTCCGGAAGCCATGCTGGATGTTATTGAAAAAGAAATTCCCGGGATGGCGGAGGCCATGCGTGCCGAAAGCCTTAAAAAAACGCCAAATGCCGTGCTTTCGCGTGGTATGGCCGGGATTCGCGGGACCAGCCTGATAATTAACCTTCCTGGAAGTGAAAAGGCAGCGAGGGAAAATATTGCTGTCCTCTTGCCATCCCTGGCCCATGCCCTTGATAAGATTCAGGGGGGGACCAGTGATTGCGGGGTTGGCTAAAACAGGTCAGGGAAGAGTTTATTTGTTCACAGAAGTGGTTTCTTTTATTTGATTCTCATCATTCTGTGGGAGTTGCAATAAAAAAAGGTTGCAGAACTGTATAGTTCTACAACCTTTTTTGTTGTTTGAAGGGAAAAAAATCTTTCTCTCTTGGCGTTAGAGGTTCATTCCCGTCATTGCCGGTATAAACATGGTCCATGGGAAACTGTTGCAGCGGGAACCGGGGAGGTCAAATAACCAGGGATCAAAGGTTACCGTGGCACCGCCCGCGTCTATCTTGTTACAGGATGCACAGGCGACTGGTCCGGCAGCATCACCCCACCAGTTGTTTACTGCTGTTACCGTGGCCGTTGCCAGGGCATCTCCCTTGAGTCCCAGGCCGTTAGCAAGAAGAGTGTTGCTGACGGCAGTATAGGTGCCATCTGAGGCGAAAAATAGGCCGGAGTCGCTGTTGCTCTCCAGCGTATTACAGCTGATGACTGCCTCCTGGAGACCAGTAAATGCCATGCCGGTGCTAAAGCCAGTGACTGTATTACTGCTGATTTCAGGGGCTGCAAAGACCACACCTTCAGCGATGCGGCTGCTGATTTTGATTCCAGAGCTTTCCGGAGCAGGGCTTGCTGTGGCAGTTACTGTGTTGCCAGAGATGCTTGTTTGACCTATTTTCAGGGCCGCTGTATCACTACTGAGTGTTGCACTGATATAAAATTCAATGCCCGTATCGGTGATGTCACTGAGGGTGTTGCCGCTGATGCGTAGAGTGCCCAGGGTGAGGGTCCCGGACGCCTCACTGTCAAGGTCACGATAATAGGTGGAAATACCGTTGTTAGCAGTGTCTATCAGATTGTCTGCGATGGTTACATTCCCCATGCTTACCGTGCCGTTATTGTCAAATTCATAGCCCAGCTCATCATATTCAATGTCAATAGCTGTGTCTGTCGTGTTATAAATTTCGTTGTTTGTAATACTGATGTCACCATGGCTGAAAGTAGACGAACCGTAACCGCCTTCAATGACATCTTCGATATAAATCCATACAGCCCTGTCCATGCCCTCATCTTTGTCTTCGTTAAAGATGTTGTTGTCAATACGGAAACGGCCAAAATGGGCTGTGGAGCGGTGGTCGTTATCGTCAGGATTGGAATAGCTGTAGTAGGAGATGCCGGTATTGGTCCCACCGGTATCTATCTTGTTTGTGCTGATAAGCCAGTCGGGTAGGACGGCACTGGAGTCGTCGTACAGATAAGAGGCGACCTCATACTCATAATAGTATAAATCCAGGGCTGTGGAACTACTGCTGGACAGAGTATTATTGCTGACACTCCAGGGTGACATGGTGATACTTGAGAAATCATTCATTTCATAGCCGACATACTCATAGTAAAAATACAGTGCCTGCTGAGGGGCCTCGACACTATTGTCGGAGATGACAGCAGACCCTATTGTTGCCTTTGCATTTCCGTGCATATCTTCACCGAAATTGTTCAACTCCATATAAACCCCGTAATAACCGCCGCTAACGGTGTTGTTGGTGACAGTCAGGCTGCCAATATCAAGTTCGGCAGAGTTGTACATTACATACGCACTGTCATCATAGAGCAGATACATGGCAGTATTATCTGTTGAAGTGATGGTATTGTTGTCTATAAGTACGGGACCGGTGTTCACTTTGCTTGCAGCGTATTGTCCATTGCCAACATAATAACTCTGAAAAACAAGACCAGAGA
>JAOZKX010000311.1 GCA_029935135.1 Desulfocapsa sp. | reverse complement strand
TTGTTATGCGTGAAGCCGGTGAGCAGGCCACATTTGATGTGGGTGCCCATGGTGTCCATGTTGAACTGATAAATATTTTAGGACGCTTAAAATACAGAACCAGTTATGGGCAGAATGTTTTACAGCATTCTCTGGAGGTGGCTTTTCTCTGTGGTATCATGGCTGCAGAACTTGGCATAGATGTAAAAATGGCAAAAAGGGCAGGTTTACTTCATGATATAGGCAAGGCAGTGGATCATGAGGTTGAGGGGTCCCATGCCGTTATTGGTCGGGATCTTGCAAAAAAATATGGTGAATGTGAAGAGGTGGTCTATGCCATTGGTGCCCACCACGAAGATCAGCCGCCTCAGTCAGTCCTTGATGTGCTGGTACAATCAGCTGATGCACTTTCTGGAGCAAGACCTGGTGCCCGAAAAGAAATGCTGCAATCTTATGTGAAGCGCTTGGAAGATCTTGAGGCAATTGCTGTAGGATTTGATGGTGTTGAAAAATCCTATGCCATTCAGGCTGGCCGAGATTTACGCATTATTGTTGATTCGCAAAAAGTTAGAGATTCGGAAACGAATCTGTTGAGTCAGGATATTGCAAAGGCCATCGAAGAGAAGCTCACATATCCCGGACAGATTCGTGTAACAGTGATTCGTGAAACCAGGGCAGTGGGCTATGCAAAATAGTCATGGCCTGGATGGAAAACTGAAATAAATTATTTATCCTGATTACCATTAAAACCCAGAAAACCGTTAAGTAGAACTGTAGGAGCTTGCCCCTGCGTGCGATTGCCCAGTTTTGGCAACATGCTATTCGCTCGCAGGGGAGAGCTCCTACATCAAATATAGTTTAACTGAGCTTTGATGGTAACCAAGAACAACAAACGATAATATAGGATGTCGAGATTATAAAAAAATGGCAACAGTAGACGAACAGATAACCCTGCTTGAACGCGGATTAGTTGACTGCATCAGTCATGACGAGCTTGTTAAAAAGCTTAAGAAATCAGAAGAGACCGGTATCCCGTTAAAGATTAAAGCAGGGTTTGATCCCACTGCTCCTGACCTGCATCTGGGACATACCGTATTGTTACAGAAGTTGAAGCATTTTCAGGATCTGGGACATGATATCTATTTCCTGATTGGTGATTTTACCGGTATGATTGGTGACCCCACAGGGAAATCAGAGACACGCAAGGCACTCACCAGAGAAGATGTGAAGCGAAATGCTGAGAGTTATAAGGAACAGGTCTTTAAGGTACTTGATCCCGAAAAGACCAAGGTTGTTTTTAACAGTGACTGGCTCGGTAAACTTGACTCCTTCGATATGATTCGTCTGGCATCGGAGCTTACCGTTGCCAGGATGCTGGAAAGAGAAGATTTTAAGGTACGTTTTCGTGAGGGAAATCCAATTTCCATTCATGAATTTATGTATCCACTTATTCAGGGATATGACTCGGTTGCACTTGAGGCCGATGTTGAGCTTGGCGGTACAGACCAGCTTTTTAACCTTCTTATGGGAAGAGACTTGCAGCGTTCCCGTGGACAGGAACCTCAGGTGGTTATGACATTACCCCTTCTGGAAGGTCTGGATGGTGTCAATAAGATGAGTAAATCCCTTGGCAACTATATTGGCGTTTCGGAATCAGCCAATGATATATACGGTAAGGTCCTGTCTGCATCCGATGAGTTGATGTTTCGCTATTATGATCTTCTCAGTGACTTGAGCAGCCAGGAGATTGCTGTTCTCAAGAATGAGATGGAAGCAGGAACACTTCACCCAAAAAAAATCAAACAACAGCTTGCCAGAGAATTAACAACTCGTTTTCATTCTGAAGAAGCAGCCAGCCAGGCTGAAGAAAACTTTCAGAAGGTGTTCCAGAAAGGTGGCTTACCAGATGATATCCCTGAAAAACATATCCAGGCAGATGAGGACATATGGCTGCCGCAGTTACTTGTTGATCTGGAGATGGTTAAGTCCACCTCAGATGGACGTCGGATGATCAAACAGAATGCAGTGTCGCTCGATGGTGAAAAATGTACTGATATGAAAGCGGTCGTTGCTCCTGAAGGAGAGGTGTTAGTGAAGGTTGGTAAACGTCGTTTCTGCAGGGTGATATTCGATTAATAGCAAAAGATAGCGTTTAAGAACAAAAAAGGCCTGTCAGATATATCTGGCAGGCCTTTTTGTTTGGAGAGAAAAAAACTTAGTTAATACTCACTTTTTCCTCAACAGAACTGCAATCGTGGCAAAGACCAGTAAATTCGATGTGGTGTCCAAGTATCTGATACTTGCTTTTATCAGCAGCAATTCTATTGATATCAGAGATCATGGGGATGTCAACATCGTCGACTTTTCCACAACTCAAACAACGAATATGATAGTGTGGAGCAACTGTGGCGTCAAAACGCTTTTGAGTTCCCCCAACTTCGAGTTTCAGGATCATGCCGGTATCTGACATAAGTTCAAGGTTTCTGTATACTGTGCCAAGGCCAATACGAGGTAAGCGTTTTCTTACCATATCGTAAACTTCATTGGCTGTGGGGTGAGAAGTGACTTTCCCCAATTCTTCAAGAATGATTTGTCGTTGCGTAGTCAAACGCATTTGTGGAGTATGTTGCATAGTATCCTCTTTGGTATGAGTGGTAATTATTCCTGATCACAATGTAAACCAATTTTCAGTAATATCAAGAAAAAAAAGGTACGGATGCAAAATAAATTGACGAAAGAATTGACTTAAATCAAGTAAAAATGTGTTTTTTAACAGTGAAACCTAGCTAAGTGATGGATTGTAATACCCAAGTTGTAAGTGGGGGAACTCCTGCTGGATGGTGTGAAGCCATTGCCGCATGCCCAGTGGTTTGGACTCCGAGATAAAATTGATACTTCGCAAGTACCATTCCGGATCCATATTTAGATTTCGTAACTGGATTCTGTCGGGTTGATAATCTTTGAGTAGTGTGCGTAGCGCAGTGTACTCTTCTACGGAATCAGTAACTCCAGGGAGTATAAAGTAGTTTAAAGAGACAAATTTACCTGCATCTTTCATAACTTTGATAGATTTAAGAACATCAAAAAAATTGAAATCTTTTGGACGATAATAACTGCTATGGTACCTTTCCTGTGCCGAATTAATACTGACGCGCAGGCTGTCGAGTCCCGCTTCTGCCAATTTTTGAACAGCTTGTGGAAGACTGGCATTGGAATTAAGATTAATAGTTCCCTTGTCTGTATTTCTGCGAATTGTTGTAATGGCCTTTTCCATGGTTGCAGCCTGGAGTAGAGGCTCACCCTCACATCCCTGACCAAAACTGACAATGGCATCTTCTGCATTTTCTAAATGAGGAATCGCGACCTCAGCAATTTCAGCGGGGGTGGGGACAAATCCGATTCTATCCTGGGTGGCAGAGCATTTTCCTGAAGTCTGCAGGGAAATGCAGCCGACACAGCGCGCGTTACAAACCGG
>JAOZKX010000310.1 GCA_029935135.1 Desulfocapsa sp. | reverse complement strand
CATTACCGTTTATATATGTATCATGAGTTGCAAAATAAATTTCAGTAGCCAAAGTACCAACCCAATTTCCCTGAAGCTCTGCTGAAAGCACTATTTCACTCTCGATAAGCCCCGCACTGTACTCCAACTCCCAGTCACCATCTAGACTCTCGTGTCCTGTTCTATCATCAGATGCTGCAACATCAGCCCCTGTCAACTCAGCAATGGCATCCACCAGGCTTTCCCCAGCCTCACCAGCTGCAATATGACAGCCGTAAAAAAGAATATCCCCATCTTCACTGAGCGCCTCACCCCACTGTTCAATGGCAGAGGCGTATTGGGCAAGAGAATCACTGCTCAGGATTATATCCCCGAAATTTATCTGTCCTTCATAGCCATGAGTAATAAAATGAACAGCATCCAGATTCTGATACTCTTCCAACACATCAGTAATTTGCTCAATACCATCTTCCTGCGCATCAAGTATCACCAGAACCACTTCCCGCTCATCCTGCCGGGTGAGGATATCCTCTATAATCGCATCAGAGTCAGTCAGACTGGAGCTGATAAAAATAACCTCGCTAACAGACTCCTGGCTTGTCTCAACTTCTTCCGATTCTGCTACTGCTGTTTCCTCCTCGCTCTCCTCCTCACTGCCAACATCAGCTGCGCTGCTGTTTTCTTCCGCTGGATCTGCTTCCTGCTCCTCACTTGCACTTTCAGAACTACTGGGATCACTGCTCGTGGAAACATCTTCCGCAGCGGGTTGTTCCTGCTCCGTCGTGAGTTCCTCATCTGTACTGACAACTTGTTCATCTTCAACTTCCTGTTCTGTTTCCACATCTGCAGTCAGTGCCTCTGCAGCATCTGCGGAAAAAAGCAGTCGGGATTCCAGTTCTTCAAAGATCAACGAGGGAGATGGGGGAGGTATAGTCTTCATAATGATACCCTATAGTTTGAAGTTACTCACTTTGAGCTGTATTCAATTCAAGATCAATCTCGGGAATAACTGTGCCTTCGGCCGATAAAAATGAAACACTACAGCGCTGTCCCCCGGGAATTTTAAGATCAGGATTGGGCAACAGTAAACGAACACCAAAAGTTGAACTGGAAACATCCAGCACCTTATCAACAATGGTGACAGTGGCAATATGCTCACCCTCCGACTGGATTTCCGGTTTAATAATGGCCTTATGTCCTGGTTTCACACTACCAAATAATGTTGCTGGCAAAATGACTTCCACCAGCAGCGGATCAATCTCTGCCAGTTTTAGAAGGGGCTGCTCATCAATAAACTCTCCAGGTGAAACAAATATCTCCATCACCACTCCGCTCATGGGGCTTTTAATGGTGCGAAGAGCAAGCATGGCTTGTGCATGTTTCAATTCCAGCTTATCAAGAAGACGCTGTTCTTTCGCCTTCTCCATAATATACCCTGCCATGGAGGCCTCAGTTTCCGCCTTATCTTTTGCCTGCGGAGAAATAGCTGCACTGTCATACAGGCCGTTCATCCGTTCCAGACTACGCAGGGCAAATGAAAATTTTTCTTCCTGAAGCTGCAGCTCAGCTGTGGTCTGCACAAGGGTTTGGGCTCTATCCACCATTACCTGTTGCACGGAAGATTCCAGCTGAATCAGGATTTCACCCTTTTGAACCAGCGTACTGCGCCTGGTCTCGACAGAGTCAACAAGCCCTCGAACAGGGCTGCCAAGATTCACAACCACATTAGGTTCAATCAACCCATCATAGGCGGGCTGTTCTGCCACAGCAGCATGGCTGCCTATAAAGCTGAGAGCAAAAGATACAAAGAGACCAGTTGTCAGGGTCTTAATAGAATAAAACAAATTCATTCTCCTCAAATACTATTCAAGTTTTCCGGTAAATGCCAGCGTTCTGCCCAGCTGCCCATCGAGCTGCATCAGATCACGGCGAATACAATAATGATGTCTTTCTGTCCGGCGTTGAGCCCGTTTCATAAGTGTGAGTCCCACACGCTCGCTAAGTCCTGGAACAACCTTCGCAAAATTGCATAGCTGACCAGTCAGGAAGCCACCCTGAGTAACGAGATCATCTTCCAGGGAAAAGATACATTCATAGCTTCCAGGATCACCTTGCCGTCCGCAACGCCCAAAAAGCTGTCGGTCTATTCTGGCAGAGTCATTTCGTTCGGTGGCAATAACATGTAAACCGCCATTTTCCGCAACCCCCTCACCTAATGGGATATCTGTTCCCCGACCAGCCATATTGGTAGCAATGGTAAGTGTTTTTCTCTGTCCGGCAGAGGCAATAATATCCGCTTCATTCTGATCCTGACGGGCATTTAAAACCTGATGCTCCATTCCGGCCTCTGCAAGCAGTGAACTCAAACATTCTGAATCAGCAACGGATCTGGTGCCCACCAATACAGGGCGCCCTTCGTGTTGTATTGCACAAATTCGCGCAATAACTGCAAGCCATTTGTCTTTTTTATTCCCGTACAGTCTTTCGCCAAGAGAGCGCCGTTGCAACGATCTGTTCGGCGGAATTTTTTGAACCTGTAGACCATAAACAGAATGTAACTCACTGCTGATTTCCCGAGCAGTTCCGGTCATTCCGGAAAGCATCAGATAGCGACGAAAAAAACGCTGATAGGTTATACGACCAAGGGCTTCCCGTCTTGCACTGAGAGGACAGTCCTCCTTCACCTCAATCATCTGATGCAACCCCTTTTCCCAGCTGCGATCAGCCATAATCCGTCCGGTATTTTCATCTATAATCGCTATTTCCCCATCCGTTACCAGATAATGACGATCCCGTACAAACAGATAGAGTGCTTTTAATCCTTGAACAATACATTCCTGGCTTCTTCGTGTTCCCTGCCAGACAGGCCCTAAACCTGCGGTGAGATCAACAATTCTGTCTGCACCTGCAGAAGTAAGATGAATCTGCTGATTTCGTTTATCGAGAGTGTAATCTTTTTCCTGATTCAGCTTTCCTGCTACAATAAGGCTTTGCCTGTAAAATTCATGCTCCATACTGGAGTCTGCTGGACGGGAAATAATAAGCGGCGTACGGGCCTCATCGGCCAGAACACTATCTGCCTCATCGATAATCGCAAAATACAAGCCCCTCAGATACAGTTTTTTCGTTCGATTGTTTTTCCTGTGCAGCCCCTCCACCTGCAGTTTTAAGCGACCGCTATCACTGCCCAGCAACAGGCGATCCCGAAGGTAATCAAAAGCAATTTGTTTATTGGTGCAGTATACAATATCACTTTTATAGGCCATGCGTCGGCTGTCACTGTCCATATCCTGGGAAACGGCAGAGACACTAAGCCCTAGTGCCTGGTAGATCGGCGCCATTAATCTGCAATCGCGTGTCACCAGATAATCATTGCTGGTAATAATATGAACCGGCATCCCGGCAAGGGCCGCTGTTGCCGCTGCAAGTGTTGCCGTTAGTGTCTTTCCCTCACCAGTTTCCATCTCTGCCAGGCGT
>JAOZKX010000309.1 GCA_029935135.1 Desulfocapsa sp. | reverse complement strand
GCCGATTTTCATTCTGATCTGGTTAATAAAAATCAGGATGGTGTTGCTGCGGTTGAGAACAGCTGTGAATTTTCGCATGGCCTGGGACATCAGACGAGCCTGCAGTCCCATATGGGAGTCGCCCACATTGCCGTCAATTTCCGCCTTGGGGGTAAGTGCTGCCACAGAATCGATAACGATGACATCGATCCCGCCTGAGCGTATAAGAATTTCTGCAATTTCCAAGGCCTGCTCGCCAAAATCCGGTTGGGATACAAGCAGGTTGTCGGTGTCTACTCCCAGTCGCTTGGCGTAGGATGTGTCAAGGGCATGCTCCGCATCAATAAAGGCCGCTGTGCCCCCAGTTTTCTGGGCTTCAGCGACAACATGGAGGGCAAGGGTTGTCTTGCCGGAAGATTCCGGGCCGTAGATTTCTGCAATTCTGCCGCGAGGAAAACCACCGACTCCAAGGGCAATATCCAGGCTCAGGGCGCCTGAAGAGACAACAGGAATGCTTTCAGATTCCTGGGTACCAAGGCGCATGATGGAACCTTTACCGAATTGTCGTTGAATCTGGCTGATAGCATTGTCAACGCTTCCTGCCTTATCTTTTTCTGCTGCCATAGTATAATGCTCCTTCAATTCTTTAATATGTTTGGATGATGTTTGCAATTATCAGATAATTATATATTGTTTATAAGTTCCTGGCGAATACGATTGAGCGCTGTCTGGGCTGTCAGGTGCTGAATTTCATATCTGCTTCCGGAAAAGAGAAAATGGTGTGTCTGAATGGCATTTGCTGTGCCGATTCCGATAAACACAGTACCCACCGGTTTTTCATTTGTTCCTCCTCCGGGGCCGGCAATGCCGGTAACGGAGAGGCTGATGTCGGCATTGCTTTTCTCCCGCATGCCGGATGCCATTGCTGCTGCCACTTCTGCACTAACCGCACCATACTTCTGCAGAAGGGACTCTTCTACCCCCAGAAAATCGGTCTTGATTTTATTGGCGTAAGAGACAACTCCTCCAAGAAACCATCCTGAGCTACCTGGGACAGATGTTACATGATGGCTGATTAAACCGCCAGTGCAAGATTCGGCCAGGGAGAGTTTTTTACCGTTCTTCTGTAGCAGATTTCCAACAATAAATGCCATACTTTCTCTGTCTTTTCCGTAGATAGCAGCACCAAGACTTTCTTCAACAGTTGCACAACTCTCAGCAAATATTTTTTTCCCATTCTTGGAGCCGTTGTTACGGACAATCAGACTGAGGTGAACATCCGGGAAAACCGGATAATACCCGATTTCCACATTCTCGTGCAGAGGAAGAGCTGCAACAATCTGGTTGATTTCCGTCTCTGTTTTGCCAAATGTTTTGTAAATCCGCTGCAGTGATGAGAGCTCCTGGTCTTTATACCAGGTGGCCAGGCGTGGTAAAACCTGCTCGGTCAACAGGGTCCGCATCTGGTGGGGAACCCCTGGAAGAAAGAAGATTGGCTTCTTATCATGGATAAGCTGAAACCCTGCCATTTTTGCATCAGGATTGAGAGCTTCTGCGCCTTCGGGGAGCCAGGCAAGTTTCTCAAGGGGGCTGATCACTGGTCCTGCCGTTGTTTCCAGGTGTTTTCTGATTTGGTAGAGGAGGTCCAGGTTGGGCATGGTGGGCAGGTCCAGTGCCTTGGATACAGCCGTTGTGGTCATATCATCATCGGTTGGTCCAAGTCCTCCGGTGACGAGGACAAAATCCACTCGACCAAGAGCGCGTTTCAGGGCTTCACCGATCAGTGCCGGTGTGTCGCCAATGGTATGCATGGCATAGATATCGTAACCGGCCTCAAAGAGGTGGTGGGCAGCAAAACCACTGGTGGTCTTGATGATGCGCCCTGAGGTGAGCTCGTTTCCTATGGCAATAATCTCTCCCTGCATCTCTATACACATTTCCCGCTGACTGTTAATTCGTCAATGCTTTCCAGACGAACGGGAACGATCTTGCCTATCAGTGCATCTTCTCCTGGGAATGATACGGGGATGTAATTGTCGGTAAACCCTGAGAGGAGTCCGTTGCGATTGCGTTTATGCTCAACCAGCAGTGGTCGCTCTGTTCCCAGATGCTGCCTGTAAAAGAACTCTTTCTTTTTGTCTGCAAGGCTGCGCAGCTCTGCCACTCGTTCTTCACGCACACTTTTGATAATCTGATTTTTAAAGGTGGCAGCCGGTGTGCCGGGGCGTTGGGAGGAGGGAAAGACATGGAGATAGGTGGCATCGATTTTTTCGATCAGCTTCCTGCTGTTGGCAAATTCCTCTTCACCCTCTCCCGGGAATCCGGCAAGGATATCAATGCCGATGGCGGCGTCTGGAAAAATACTTTTGCATTTTTCCACCACTGCAGAGAATTCAGCACTGGTGTATCTGCGATTCATCCGCTTGAGAATAGTATCATCACCACTTTGCAGCGGTATATGAAAATGGGGCATAAAGTTATCACATTCGCCCATGGCCTGCAGTAATTTATCCGATATCTCCCTGGGTTCAATGGAACTCAGGCGAAAGCGAATGTCCGGGTGTGCTCTGCACAGGGCAAGCATCAGGTCGGTGATATCATTGCCCTCCTGAAGGTCTTTCCCATACATACCCACATGGATGCCGGTGAGGACAATCTCTCTATGACCTGCCTTTGCAAAACGCGCGGCCTGGGCAAGGATCTCGGAGAGCTGCAGGCTGCGGCTGGGCCCGCGAGTATAGGGGACGATGCAGTAGGTGCAGAAGTTGTTGCAACCATCCTGCACCCGCAGATAGGCGCGGGTACGATCACCAAAGCGTTTCATGGTCAGATTTGTTATTTCTGTTTTTTTCCGAATCTTTCCCATCAGCATGGTCAGGTCGCAGTTGTTCTCATTAAGGGCCGCTTCCACCAGCAGATGTTTGTTGCCGTTGCCAACGATACAGACGGGTGTCTCTACTATCTCTGCCAGTTCCCCGGCAGCCATCTGGGCATAACAGCCGGTAATGACCATCTTGGCCTGTGGGTGCCGTCGCATCAGTCTGCGTACGGTCTGTCTGGATTGGGCGCCTGCTTTAGCTGTTACCGCGCAGGTGTTGACAACTACTATATCGGCATCTTCGCCCTTTTGTGCCAGCCTGCAGCCCGACTCTTCAAAAGAGCAGAGAAAGGAAGCAGATTCGAACTGATTGACCTTGCAGCCCAGGGTATTGATGATGATTTTTTTCTTCATTGAATTTCACCGCTGCCGATGATTGTCTCTGCGTCATAGATAACGGCAAATTGGCCAGGGGTGACAGCACGCTGTTTTTCATTGAAGTCCAGCTGGTAATGATCCGCTGCAATTTGCTTGATAACAGCAGGCGAACCCTGATGCCGGTAACGGATACGGACAGTATATTCCCGCTGCAGGTCTGGAATAGTGTCACAGCTCCAGCGGACATCTTGTATGTTAACTCTGTCATAAAAGAGGTCTTCATCCTTGCC
>JAOZKX010000308.1:1059-3483 GCA_029935135.1 Desulfocapsa sp. | reverse complement strand
GATATCAAAGGACTGATAACGATACAGCCACCGTCCAGCAGGGCGGCCGGCAACTGGTAGCAGAGGGACTTTCCACCGCCTGTGGGCATAATACCAAAAACATCTTTTCCAGCAAGGATCGCCTCCACGATCTCCTGTTGATTGGAACGGAAACTGTCAAAACCGAAGATGCTCTGCAGCTGATCATGGACAGCAGTTAGTGAATACTCAGTCATAGCGTTCTGTTTTCCACGGATATCTCCTGCAGAACATCGGCAAGCAATGCTGACATTTCGTCTTCTGCCGCTGTGAAATTGTGCTCTTCAGGATTTTGCACACTTTGAAAATAGTGTTCACATACCTTTCGTTTTTCCCTGTTCCAATCGGATGTATAACCGAGACGGGCCGGGAGATTTGAATCATTTACTGTCTGCCCCTCATAATCCCTGCGGCCATGGGCCCAGTTAATAATATGACTATAAAAGAGGAGTTGACGATCAAGAAGAATATACAAAAGCTGAATGTTTTTCACAGGCCCCACAGTTAAACGCTGCTCATCCAGACGCATCCCAAGGAGTCTTGTTCCACCAAGAAACTCCCGGCCTTTTAGCGCCGTCCCGGCAGCACCCACCATACCGCCAAGAGCAGAAAAGACACCAAATGTAAGCCCTGCCGCTGCCACATCAATTCCCGCACCAATGGCTGCCCCACTCAGGCCGCCTGCGACAACCAACTGAGAACGGCTAAGACCCAGAAACTCCCAGCTCTTTTCAGAGAACAGGTCTTCAACGAGAATGGACTGTGGCGGTAAGTCATAGTTGAAGATATTATGTTTGTAGAGACTGCGCATCTGCTGCCGACATTTTTTTTCCCGAGTGGAGATACTCTCTTCATACTCCTTATGCAGCCGGGTTCTAATTCGTGTCTCATCACCACCAACTTTTAAAGGAATCGTTTTTGAATATCCAAGTCCAGTTGCAAAAAGATCGAGCAGTATCTCTGTCACCCTCTGGCTTCGCTGCTGCCAGTCTGCCCGAAAAGCTGCCACAACGCGATCCAAAACAGGCTGCAGATCCTGATCTATCCCTTTTAGACTTTCCAGAAGGGCGATCCGTTCACCATAGGTTGCCCGGCAGGAGTTAAAGATCCTGATGGAATTAAAGTGTTTTCTGAATTCGGCCTGCCATTTGGGGAGCCAGGCTGTTTCTTCATCTTTACAGTTGATAATTGCCATACGCGGACAACCGGTGAGACGCAGGATTTCCATCTCGGCCTTATCCATATTGCGCAATGGCCTGGAGCCATCCACCACAAAGATAATACCTGCTCCACGCAACAGGGGCTGGAGTAAGTGGCAATCATCGTGAAAGGCAGGGTCATCTTTATGGGCAACAATAAAATCCCGAATCAGATCTTCGTCTCTGCCACTGTATTCCTGCATCCACTGCAGTGTTTTTCTGGGGTTCTGGAATCCGGGTGTATCGGTAAAACGAATAATCTCCTTGCCATCTATCGTCACCGGAAAGGTCTGACATTCTCTGGTTTCCCCTGGCATGGGACTGACACGGACGGAATCATCTTCGGCCAGGGTAGACAACACCGAGGACTTCCCTTCATTGGGATGCCCCACAACAGCAAATTCCGGCACAGACTGGCTCATGATTTCTCTATATCTCTATTAGGGGACTCACCTGCAGGCAGGGGTCTGCAAGGATTGCTGTTTTCTGCTTCCAGATCTGCAAATCAGTCGCAGTAACTGGGGTAAAGATCGTATCGGCAACAGGTTTTCCAATAAGTGCCAGGATGATATGCAGCTCCTCATCGCTCTTTTTACGAAGATCCCGGAGAAAGGTCAACATCTCCTGAATGGGTGGTTGCCATGCTTCCTGGAGAATGAGAAGGGCCGAACCACAACAATCAGGTTCCTGCAAATGGTCCAGTATCATCTTTGCATCACTGTACTCATCATCAATCCGCAGAGATGTCCCTGTTGTATAGCCAAAAGCCTGTTTACTGAGAAGTCCGAACTTTTTTTCATCATAATCAGCATACAGTTCGTCTGGAACCAGAACCACCACTCTTCCATTTACCCCATCCGCAGCTGCCTCCTCCAGCGGTTTCACCTCTTCTGCTTCTGGCACGGTCTCCACCACAGGAACAACAACAGGTCCCTCAGGATGGATGGGCGCCTCCTTTATTACGGGTTTTGTCTCCAGACGCGGTGTCAACAGACGATGCAGCAGTTGCTTATGCTCAGCACGATGAAAAGAAACCCCAGCCAGGGCCCGATTGCGGCCAACAGTACCGGCAACAAACAGGAGGATACGGGGAAGGAGACAATAGCAGCAAACCGCCAGACAGAGAAAAGGCCACCAGGATACAAGATCAGAACTCGTCAGATGATAAAAATCGTCTTTTAAAATCATCCGGCTGCCCTCAATCTGA
>JAOZKX010000308.1:0-1049 GCA_029935135.1 Desulfocapsa sp. | reverse complement strand
AAAATCGCATTTGGTTTTGCGTGACGGGGCTGGTCAGGTAAGGTTTACTTTGAGATTTGATTATTATCCTGGGCAGATTATTGTTCGTTCAGTCCAGCGAGAGAGAACAGTTTATGAAAAAGAAGAAAAAGCGGCCAGAAGAAGAGTGCGCCATATCCCTTTCCCCTTCCATGGACGGCAGCAAAGGCCGCCATAAATTGTGCCCTGCGGCTGGATTCCATACTGTCCAGTCCATATTTCCGTACCCGCAAGAGGAAACGAATGAGTCCATTATTGACTAGAGAAAGTAAAAGAGAAGAGCGCAGATCAAGGCCGGAAAGCTTCCGATAGCCAAAGGCAAGGAGAAGAAAGAGAAGAAAGAGCAGTTGCAGGAACACAAAAAACAGAAAAAAGGAAGATACATTGACCGGCTGTTTTCCGGAATAGGCAAGAAAAGAATAGGCAAGGCCGCCACCTGCAAACATGGCAATAAAGGAAAAAACAGACCAGAACAACCCATACAGCTCATACCACATCCGTCCGGGTAACAGGGCCTGCCCTCCCTGTGCCTGGTTTTCCAGAGTACGCCGTTCCTGCAGCCAGCGATACAAAACCCATTCGTGATCGGAGGCCGTAATCTCGGCATCCGCACCAATTTCTTCCAGATAGAGAGTACGATCCCGATCGCGCAACACAGCTTCCCCTTTCTCTTCTGCCAGTTGCCTGTCCTGGAGAAAAAAGTATTCCAAATCAAGAAAATCGGGGATGCGCCACTGCTGTTTCATGCGAATATGAATATAAAAAAGAATCCTTTAATGGACTGTCGAGTCAGCTAATTTCACGGCAACAATACCAGTTTCTCCATAAGCTGAAAAGGGGCGTTTGGTTTCGACTGTTATTTTCTTCCGCAATTCCAAAAACCACCACAGGAAAAGATTCCCTCCGGGGAATCTCGTGCCAGGGGAAAGATATGAATAGAGAGCGAGGGTGCCAACAACGCGCCGCCAATGAAACAGTCCCCCATGGTATCTTTCATATTTCGCTGCAGCTGCTTTGTCCGGTTCTGACTG
>JAOZKX010000307.1:3106-3485 GCA_029935135.1 Desulfocapsa sp. | reverse complement strand
CAGCCTACAATCTGCAGCGCCACGAAAAAAAACTGCTTCGAATTCTGGAGCCGTTGCGAGAAAAAGAGCTGATTTTCTGCTTTGGTGAAGTGGATATTCGTATCCATATCAAATACAAGCATCAGGAAACGGGTGTGCCTGTGGATGTTTTGCTGGAGGAGACGGCAGAACGATACACCTCCTATGTGCACGGCCTTCGCAGGCAGGGCTATAAAATACATATCTTCAATGTTATTCCCACAGGTGACTTCAAAGGGGTGGCAGCAGAAAAATGGAAGAGAGGGCTCAACTATCCCTTTACCGCCACCCATGCCGAACGAACGCACTATACAGAACAGTTAAACACTTTTTATAATCGTTATTGCCGGGAAAAGCAGAT
>JAOZKX010000307.1:0-3096 GCA_029935135.1 Desulfocapsa sp. | reverse complement strand
TATTGATATCTATCGCTATTTGATAGAGGACGATGGGCAGCGCAAACAGGATCTGGTCTTTGACTATGCCCATTTGGGTAATGTCTGTGCAGATCTGGTTTTGCAGCATTATGATTTTGCGGAATACGAAGGTGAGACAAGAGATGTTTGATAAGAGCAGAAAAGCCTTTCCGGCAACAAAAAATGGCTTGTTTCTGGCACACTGTGCCATTTCTCCCTTGCAACAGCAGGCCAAGGAGTCTGCCATGGCCTTTCTGGAGGCAATGGCTGCCGGTGGGATTCGCGAGCTGCCACCTTTTTTCAATCTGCTGCCGAAGTTTCGCCAGAAAGCAGGGAGGCTTTTGCACACAGATGCTGCAAATATCTCCTCGACTCATAATACGGCTGAAGCTCTTTGTCTTATTGCCAATGGATATCCCTTTGTGGCAGGGGATGAGATCATCAGCTATGTTCACGAATTTCCCAGTAACCACTACCCTTGGCGTCTGCAAGAAAAAAAAGGTGTCAAACTGATACTTCTTGCTGACAGTAACCCCTTGCAGGTGAAAAACTGTGATGGCCCGCTGGGCTGGTCCATGGAGGAGCTGGAGAGAAGTGTAACCAAGAGAACACGGGTTGTTGCAATCAGTCATGTACAGTTTACCAATGGCTATGCTGCAGATCTGCAGGAACTGGGAGCATTTTGCAAAAATCGTAATATCGATCTTATTGTCGACGCCGCCCAGAGCCTGGGGAGTCTGCCCCTGTATCCAGCAGAATGTAATGTGGCAGCTGTGGCGGTATCAGGATGGAAATGGCTGATGGGGCCCTTTGGTACGGGACTATTATATACCAGCCAGGAATTACGGGACAAGGTTGAGCTGACCATGGCCGGGCCCACCTGCATGCAGCAGGGGCTTGAGTATCTTGATCATCACTGGAATCCATACAGTGATGGGCGGATGTTTGAATATTCCACCCAGTCCTGGGAGCATGTGGCGGCCATGAACGGCCTGCTGGACGGAGTGTTTCTCAAATATTCAATGGAAGATATCCGCCGGGAGATCTTTCGTCTGCAGGACATCTTTATACACCATCTGGATCAGGATCTGTTTCGGGTCTTGCTCTATCCGGATGCACATCGCTCCGGAATACTGGCGATTATTCCACCCATTGAGTGTGACCTGCTGGCAGCAAGGGCAGCCAGGAGAGGAGTGGTGTTGACGGCAAGATATGGCTTTATCCGCATTGCGCCGCATTTTTATCTGCGGGATGAAGATATGAAAAAGGCAGCTGAAATTCTTAACAGGGAGGCAGGACGATGAAAACAGCATTTATCACCGGGGCAACATCAGGATTTGGATTGGCCTGTGCAGAGTTGTTTGCAGAAAACGGCTGGAATCTTGTCCTCTGCGGGCGTCGTCAGGAGCGTTTACAGGAGCTGGAGGAAAAACTTACTGATGTGCAGGTGCATACGGTTGTCTGTGATGTTCGTGATCGTTTGCAGGTTCAAAAAATGGTGGATGAACTCCCCGATTTCTGTAAGAGCATCGACCTGCTTGTGAATAATGCAGGACTGGCTCTTGGCCTGAAACCAGCCCAGGAGGCAGACCTTGATGACTGGGAAACCATGGTTGATACAAATATCAAGGGCCTGATGTATGTGACCCGGGCTTTATTGCCGACAATGGTCACCGCAAAGCATGGGCATATCATTAATATGGGATCGGTTGCCGGTTCCTGGCCCTATCCGGGCGGCAATGCCTATGGGGCGACCAAGGCATTTGTGGAGCAGTTTGCCAATAACCTGCGAGCAGATTTGCATGGCACTGGGGTACGGGTTTCCAATATCGAACCGGGTCTTGCCGAATCAGAGTTTTCCGTGGTACGATTTCACGGTGACCAGGATAAGGCGGATGCGGTATATAAAGGAACCAAACCGCTGACCCCTGTTGATATCGCAGAAATTGTCTACTGGGTTGCTGTGCGCCCGGCCCATGTAAACATCAATCGTGTTGAGGTGATGCCTGTATGCCAGACATGGAGTCCTTTTGCCATTTATCGCGAGGGTGGGGACGGGCAATAGCCTGGATGTACAAAGGGAGCTGTCTGTAATTTACAGGGGAATTAAGGAGTTCACATACTATTCTTGTCCGTTGCACTGTGTTTCACATTTGGCAGTTATTGTCAGATAAGGTTTCTGGACAGTGTTCCTTTTATCAATCATCTGATTGAAGGCTTCTGCTTTATTCTGATACGCATAGACCCTGTTTTTAAGAATTTCACAAATATAACAATAGTTGAAGATGGCCTGTAGAAGCCAGCCCCTGCTGGCGATTGGTCATACGGTAACCAGCTAACACCGGTGATGAACAGTAAACCGTATTGCTGGACTTGTCGTCAGTGGGTGTTCAGTGGAAGGGGAGAGTATGATAAAAAAAATTGTGTCTCAGTTGTGGTATCTTCTGCAAAGGAATCGTACCAATACAAGTTTTCACTTCCTGATGGTTTATATCAGTATCCTCTTACCCTTACTTATTGTAGGCTTTATTTTTGCAGCTGCAAACAGCGTCAGCTTTTTGAAGATGTTCTTTTTTCTCTCTCTGCTCAGTTTACCGGTAACCTTTATTGTCTGTTTCTTAGTAGGTGGATTCAGCAGTTCATTGGTTAACATGTTGCATGGATCTGGAAAGAAGGAAGACCATTCTGAGGAGATAATTAACAGTGAAGTTGTCAAAGTAATAAAATATAAAGAGAGAGGAGAGTACGATAGAGTATTGACGGAATTAACGGCAATTGAGGAATTGTACGGGGTTTCTTCTCGCCTGATCTATGAGCGTGCCTCCTGTATGATCAAACAGGGGGAATTGTATGAGGCACGAAAATGTGTAAAAAAATTCCTCTCAGGTACAAAGACTCATGAGCAGAGTGATGCATATTGCAACTACTGTACTCAACTTCTTTCCCATAAGGATTCTCCTTTGAGATTAGAGAATGTCGTTCGAAAGAGCGGGTAATAGTATGGCTTGGTATAATACGTCCAGGCCACATTACAACAGCAGAAGAGCCTTATGTAACCCTATTGCGGTAGTTAAAATGGCGGCATGATGTCCACAA
>JAOZKX010000306.1 GCA_029935135.1 Desulfocapsa sp. | reverse complement strand
AAGAGGAGAAATACTATTGTCCCGGCAGGAAATAATAAAATCTGGTGTTGCCATGGTTTGTGTCAGTGGTTCGAAGGTGCGTTCTCTTCGTGAGAAACAGGAACTGACCCAACTGTATCTCGCCACCGCAGTGGAAGTAACCACCGAGACGATCTCCAGATGGGAGCGTGCCGAGAGTCCTACGCTTAAAAAAGAGAATGGACTGAAACTGGCTGAGGCCCTTGGGGTCAGTCTGGATGACATTTCTTTTGCAAAAGAATGTGTCATAGAGGAAAAGGAAATTCCAGATCCTGCTTCTGTTCCAGTAGCGAAAAATGGACTTTGGCTGGTGACTCTCTTGCTGCCGCTTGTTCTTCTCTTTGTTTATTACTCCAAATCGGGAAATGTGACGGCAGATTTTTCTGTTCAGCGGCTTTTGCCGACGCATTCCGTTGCCGGCTATCCCTTTCCTGTTGTTATCAAGGTTGATCCAGGTTCTCTGCAGAACAGTTCTTTACTTTTGAAGGAACAATTGCCGACAGGCTGTCGTGTGTTGCAGACAATTCCTGAGGCAACTACGGTGAGTGGAAATTTGTTGAAATGGGTTGATAAAAATGGTTCCGGGGAACGGTTTTTTGCCTATCTGGCTATCTGTGAACCGGGGACTGATAACAATCAGCAGTTTTCTGGGGTGCTGCTCAGTCGTCAGTCGAGCAGACAGGAGTTTCCAGTGAATGGACAAAATCGTATTCGCCTGGAATCGTTTCACTGGGCAGATGCAAATAGAGATAATGTGATTGACGATGAAGAACTGCTTGGTGTGTATGATGATTATGGGCAGGTAGAAGGTCTGCAAGTAGATGTGGAAGAGATTGAGTCTATCTGGATGGGCTCGGGATATCGCTGGCTGGAGGATACAAAAGCATTTGAGATCATTCCCTGAAATATGAATTGTGAAAAAGGGGTAGTTGTATGAAATATTTGATAGTTCTGCTTGGCTTTGTGCTGATCTGTCTGCCGGATAATGTGTGGGCAGAAGGGGTACAGGCACGATATCTTGAAAACAGCGGCAAGAGGACAGTTCTGGAACTGCGTGTTGAAAATCCCCCCCCAAGTTCCATCATTGTGCAGCAGCAGCTTCCGCCGGGAGCACAGATCAGCAGTGCATCTCCTGCCTATATAAAATTAAACGGGGCAAAGACACAGGCCAAGTGGCTGTTTAAACGCCCATCTGCAGGAGTAAAGCTTATTACCCTGCACTACACACAGCCCCTTACTGGCCGCGGGGCCACAGCTGTTATCCGCTGCAAAAAACCAAGTGACGGGCAGCTTATGACCATCACAGTACCATGAGTGCCGTACAGGGATGTAAGGATATGAAAACAGTCGGCCTGCTTGGCGGGATGAGCTGGGAGTCCACCGCCCTGTATTATCAGCTTCTCAATCAGGGGATACGGGAGAGGTGTGGCGGATTGCACTCTGCACAGATTCTGCTCGCCAGTGTTGATTTTCATACGATTGAAACCTTGCAGCAGCAGGGGCGCTGGGAAGAGGCTGGCTCTTTTCTGGCCGATCTTGCTCTGCGTTTGGAACGGGGCGGGGCTGATTTCCTGCTCCTCTGTACCAACACCATGCATAAGGTTGCCCCTCAGATTGAGGCCGCAATTTCCATCCCTTTTCTCCATCTGGCAGATACGACTGCTGAAAAGGTGAAGGAGCGAGGGGAGACTCGGGTGGGCCTGCTCGGAACCTCTTTTACCATGGAAGAGGATTTCTATCGTGAGCGTCTGCAGAATCAGGGCATAGAGGTGCTGGTTCCGGAGAAGGCTCAGCGTCTGGAGATCAATCGGATTATTTTTGCTGAACTCTGCTGCGGTAAAGTAAAAGAAGAATCACGCCAGACCTATCTTCGTGCCGTCGCAGATTTTGCCGGGCAGTCGGTCCAGTCAGTCATCCTCGGCTGCACAGAGATCGGCATTCTGCTTAAAGCTGATCAGAGCTCCCTCCCTCTCATTGACACAACGCATATTCATGTCGAGTCCGCCATCAGGCAGATGCTCTCCACTTGACAGCAGCAGCACTGTAGGAGTTCCGCCCCTGCGGACGATCAATCCTACCTGGATAGTAAGGCGCTGATTACATCTTATCTACTATTACCACTCTGAATAGCCGGAAGGAATATCGGCCAGCAGAAGCCACTGCTCCCATAATGAGAAAAATCATAGGAGCAGTAATCGCTGAGGTCGTTGCGAAGGCGAACAAAATACGATCCCTCCGTTGGGCAGTTCCAGGAAAATTGCTCTTGCTCGCCACCACCAGTCTGGTTACCGCTTGCAAGGAGTGTCGTTCCATCTGCGGCATAGATCTCAATGACCATATCGCATTCCTCCTGCAAGCCAGTGGCGGAAAATGTGTAGGCAAATCCCTCTTTGCCGGAGAAGCTGAACCAGTCCTCGTCACCCGGGATATGAAAGGTCAGGTGGAGAACAGTTTCAGGGTCAGGCGTAATCTGTAGGGCATCTTCATATCCATCACTTGGTTCATACGCGTCCGGCAGGGGTGCATCCTGGCTGAAGACAGAATATTTGGGCAGTGAGAATATACCGTTTTCATCCTGGGCATAGTAGGTGACAATATATGGGCCGGAAACATCGGCCTCGGCGTATGTCCCGCTATAGTTTCCATTCTGGTCTGGACCAACCAGTTCCACTGTGGGCATATCGGTCACCGTCAGGTCATATATATAAGGATTGTAGTCCGGCCGGATGATTTCTGCCCACACCCTGTTTATGGCATCGCCATCAAGGTCGTATATGCCGGAGGCAGAAAGCAATACTGAAAATTCCCCCCACAGGTGCTGCTCATCGGAAACATTTGATATGACGGGTTTGTCGTACTCAGTATTGGAGAACCGACGGCGCAGGGTATAGATATTCGCCTCCATCGACTCAAGGATGCTGAAATCCTCTGTCTCGTTGGGCAGGCCATTGCCGTTGGCGTCCAACTGGGCAGTCTGGTAAGGGGCCATGGTCTCTTTGGCCCTGTTGAAGGCCTCTGATAGGCTGGCAGTATCTCCGGATCTGCCGGAAATGGTTGACCAGAAATGATAGGAAAAGGAATGCTTCGGATCCAGAAAGTAGGCAACTTCTGATGCCTTGCTTCCAGTCATGACGATTCGGACGCTGTCTTGGGGAGGGGAAAGGGTCTCAATAAAACTTCCGGCCTTGCAGGCATCATAGACAACGATTACTTTTCCGGGGAGATCCGTCTGCAGTTCATCCAGCCATAGGTCTATCTCTGCCGCTGTTACAATCTCTCCATCTGCGCCGCCACTGATCTGAAATTCGTCAATGGAACCATGGTCCACAATGTAGAGCAACAGATCTCCGCTTGTACTCTCCGCTTTCACCCACTGGGTTATTGCCTGCTGCATGTTGTTCCCGGTGGCCTCCATCAGGTTACTGCCGTCAGTAAGGGCGCCATATCTGGCCAGTGGGTCAGGATCATCT
>JAOZKX010000305.1:1665-3494 GCA_029935135.1 Desulfocapsa sp. | reverse complement strand
ACCATGAATCATGGCCCAGCCACCAAGAAGCTGGACATCAAAATGTTTCATAGCAACAGCTTGCCCGGCTGTTTCCCGGATAAGAGCAAAACTCTTTAGAATCAGCTCGTTACTAAGTCCTTCTTTTCGAATATTAATTCGAATGGCAAAGGCTTCTTTCTCTAAACCCTCTCGATCAAGAGATGCCAATTGTTTGCCATAACTATGGATCCGACGAAGAATCCGCTGCTGCCCAAAGCCTCTGTTTCGCATTCCTGTTTCCAGACAACTCCTTATTTTAGCAAAGCTTTTTTCAATGACATTCTCTTCACCGGACAATTGTTCAGGATACAGACCGGAACCAATAGCAGAAGGGCACTTCAGTAGCAGGTGAGAGGAATTAACCATTGAACCTCCTGAGAAAAAGCTGGCGTACAGTGCGATACCATCTCTTCACCAATGGTTCCATCCCATGATCAAATCGGCTGTACACTCGTTCACCGAGAAGCAACTGCTGACTGTTGAGTGTTATTGGAATCTCAAACTTGAAAACCTTTTTTAGAGCGCGCATTCCATTAGCATCATCAGGAGAAACCGGAATAACCCCGCCCCCTGCAGTACCTAAAACAGGACTTGGCAGAGTATAGCTGGCAGCCGGAACCTCCTGCCCGATCGAAGCCGCAACAGAAGCAGTCAGCTGATTGCCTAAACGAACATCAATGCCTTCTGTTCTCTTAATAATCAACGCCACATCATCCTGTGGAATTGCAACACGAATAACAGCGCTAGCCTTATCAATCACATAGGCAACGGCATCACCCTGCTGCAAAAACAGTCCCTGTATGTTGTCCTGCCCGGGTAGAATAAAAACACCCTTATGCGGGCTGCGGACAACAAGCTCCTGTCTCCGCTCGAGTATTCTCTTATAATCCTCTTCTTTTAGAGCTATTTTCTCTTTTAAGACCCCTCTTTTTACAAAGGCCTTTAACGGCTGGGCCCGGTATCTGGCCTGCAGCTCTTCAAGCTCGGCTTCCTTTACGGAAACAAGGGCTTCAAGAAAAGGATCTTCACATTGAACGAGTGGTGTGTTTTCAAGCACTTCGCTGTAGTCCGCAACAAGCACTTCCGACACAAAACAATCTGCACCCGCCCGAACGCGGGATTGATCAGTTACCCAGACAACCCCTTCAACTACAGTGTAGAGAGGCAGAGGGACAAACAGCACAAGGCTGACGATGCAGACTGCCGGTATACCCGCTGTCCACAAAAGGCGCCCTCTTGACTGTCTGCCTGCAGAACTGCTGAGAAAACGCATCACCGTTCGAACAACCGGCAAGACCACCAGACCGACAACGGCCCACAACGCGATGAGTATACCAACGAAAAAGAACTTTCCACTGACAAAAAGGATGAGGCTGGTAAGGATAAAAATTCGATATAGAAAAGCGAGTATACCATATACGAAAAACCAGCCAGCCTCTCCCCGTGCAAAAACAGGAGATCTGACATTTTTGAGGCGTAAAACGATTTTTTGCAGCAGGTAGCCTAGATACTGACTTGACCTGCCACCAAGATTTGGAATCTCGATAAAATCGGAAAAGATATAATATCCATCAAAGCGAAGAAGCGGATTTCCATTAAAGAGAAGAGTAGAAAGCCCTGCAATCAAAAAAACATTATAGGCCAGAGCACTAACGAGTCCCGCTTCAACATTGAGCCAGAGGAAAAGAGCCAGTGCCGCAACAAATAACTCCACGGCCATACCTGCCGCTGCCACCGCCATCCGTTTTCGTTTATCTGGAAAGGCCGCAGAAGAGGATGCTTCCACATAGGGGATGGGAGTAAAGGCT
>JAOZKX010000305.1:0-1655 GCA_029935135.1 Desulfocapsa sp. | reverse complement strand
ACAAGGAGAACAATGCCCATCTCATGCACCTCTCCTCCATAAAACCGGGTGACAAAGGCATGGCCCATTTCATGAAGTAATTTGACAACAGGGTAACAGAGCCAGAGAAGAAGGAGATTTCCCGGGCTTAAAATTCTGTCCGCCGCATTATGGGTGAGTTCCGGTAAATGAGAAAGCGCAAGAAACAATGCTAACAGCACCACGACTCCCCAGCAGATCAAGGCGGGCAGACCTATCAATGGACTGACGGTCGGCAGCCAGCGATCAAGAAAACGAGACGGATCCACAAGGGGAAAGCGAAGAGCGAAAGGATTTTTAAAGCGCTGCTGCCACTGTTTCCCCATTTTTTCCTGGCGGGCAAACAACTCAAGCAAATCCTGGGGAGTATCACAGATTAATGCTTCTGCAGCATTCAGTTTAGACAGTAACTGAATTAATTCATCCTGAGTTGGACTCTCGTCACCAAAAGACGCAGCAGCCAAATCCCATATGTCCTGAATGGTTGTCTTCCCATCCATACGCCCTATGATGAAATAAGCCCTGGCATTAAAACGATGCTGCTGACCGGTAGCACTGTTTCGCAAAACAAACCAACATTTCTTTCGATAGTGATGACGATATACATTGATATGCTCTGCCAGAGCCGGTTTCAGGTCGGCAACGCGATACCAGTATGGGCTGTAGAGAGATTGAGACATATTCAGTGTTAGAGGCTAAATGCCCAGAATTTCATTCGTAACCAGTTAAACGCCTTATGCGTCCATATCCAGATCAGCTTACGCTCATCAATAGCAATTTTTGCCACACCAGACATCCCAGGGCGGAGGAGATCCGATTTAAACTCCATATCCGCTTCAACCCGGAAAAAATTCCGTCCCTGACCGGTTGTGGAAACCGGGGCAATACGGGAAACTGTAAAGGCAACAGGCCTGTCAACCATGCTGGATAGCAGGAGTTCCCCCTGCTGACCCACCGTAATGTTGCGAATATCATCTTCCCCAACCTCAAGGATGACATGATACTGACCAAGGGGGGCAATTTCAAAAAGCACCTGTCCTTTCTTAACCGGCGAACCAAGAACCTGGTTCAAGTCTCCACTGACAACAAGACCATCAATGGGGGCCAGGAGTCTGGTTCGGAGCAGTTGCTCCCGCAGGAGTTTCAGTTGAGCCTTAACCTGAACAATTTTCGTTTTTAAGATATTGGTTCGAGTTCGGTCATGTTGCGCAAGGGCACCACGATATTCTTTACGCAGTTGTTCATGTTCACTGAGGTACCGCTGCTCTTCGAGTTTCAGATCCTTATTATCAAGAGACCCGAGGAACTCACCGCTTTCCACAATATCTCCGGCCCTGGCAGTGGCACTGGCAATATACCCTTTTTGTAAAGCAACGACTGCACGCTGGCTCTCTGCCTCAAGTGCCGCGTTGGCGCTTACCTGATATTGACCATCGAGTACAGATAAGAGAAGAATTGTTACACAAAAAAGAATAGAGCTGACTTTAACAGCTAAATAACCAGGCCCAAATAGCCGCCTTAACACTCCCTTTAAAGAATCGGAACTTCTTTTCACCACATTCCGCTCTTCCCGACGTCTCATTTCGAGAAGAGGCCCCAGTAAGGCAGTAAGTTGCTGACTGTATTCAACGAACGAT
>JAOZKX010000304.1 GCA_029935135.1 Desulfocapsa sp. | reverse complement strand
CATAGCGTTGACAGGCCATATCATTGACTTCTATAAAATGAGCAAACCCTTTCTTCTGGAGGGGGTGGACAAAAATGGCATCATTGATATTGTCAAAGAAGGTTTTAAATCGTTTCTCACTGTTACTGAGAGCTTCTTCTGTTTGTTGGGTCTGGGTGAGTTGTTTTGTCAGGTGTTTGTTGGACCTGTTGAGTTCTGCAGTTTTGGCAGCAACCTGTCTTTTTAAGAATATGGAGAGGAGGATAACAAGAAGAAGCAGGCCGCAGGCAGTGAATAAAGTGGGTTGTATCCATGCTGGAATTTGAGTTGTTTTATTCTGTCCGAACCATTTTTCAAGGGATTGGTAATAAATTGAATCTTTATCGGTGCGTAAGATAGTTAAGTGTTTATCGATGGCCAGGAGTAAATCCCTGTTGTGTGATCTGGCTGTGGCATAACGAACCTCTATGGGATTGAAAATCATGGGGGTTGCTTCCACCTGAAAACGATTGGCATTCTGCATGGCATACATGCGATTGACAATTCCGACATCCACCTGCCCTTTTTGTACCGATTGCAGAACTTCATCGTAGCTGTTGAGGGGATGAGGGCTGACTTTTTTGCTGAATTTATGCATAAGCTCGAAAAACACTTTGGCATGAATGTCTTGATTTAAAAAGGCCACCCTTTTCCCATCAAGATCAAGAAGTGACTCAGCTGTAGCTCCTGGATAACGGTAGAGCCTGCCCCAGTTCGTAAGCAGTGTCTGTTCAGGATAATCGAACAGCTGTTTTCGTTCATCAGAGACAGCAATTGCGACCTGCAGGTCTGTTTCCCGGTCTTGAAGTCGTTGTAAACATTCGGACCAGGTTCCAGTTACAAATTGTAATTCCCATCCTTCCTGTGTGCCAATATGGCGAAGTACATCTATCGTCAGGCCCTGGACTCCTCCGTTTGCATCCTGGAAAACAAGAGGTTTGTTACTGTACACACCCACTTTTACCGTCCTTGCATGGGCGGCCGGTGAGCACAAGGAAAAGAGAAGGACGCAGCTGAGGAAGATGAGGAAACATTTTCCAGGCGATATGGGGGGCACAGATCTTGTCATGGTGGCCAGAAAACAGATATGGTTAAGGAGAAAAATCTCTATACAAAAAGCATATCACTAATCTGAAGAATAACACAATGGGGTAGTAAAAGAATTTTCAATGCAGGGCAATCAGCTCCCTTAGTCCCAGCATTTTTAAAAAGGCTGTGACAGCATGCTCAGCCTCCTGGACTGTTATGTTATGATGCTTGGAAAAAATAAGGATAATCTCTTTTACTGTTTTCTCTCCATCAATCTGCATCCAGACAAAGCTGCCCATCTGGTCCAGTTGCAGTTTTTTGGTGGGGACATTGTTCTGGTTTTTGGCAAATCGTCTGTGCAGTGCCAGAAAAAATGAACTCAGTGGCAGGGGGTAGGTGAAAAGGATATCGCCATTGTCCAGTTCTTCCCAGCGGATGGTGTCGTTTTGTTTTGGGATGCATTGCAGGGCCTGGGATCGGCTGGGGGTGGGGTCGGATTTAGAGGGGAATAATTTCATAGCTTTCCAGGATCGTCTGGATCATTTTTTGGGGAAGAGGTTTTCTGGATTCAAAAAACAATCCACTCAGGCGATCCTCTTTCTGATGGTGGCGAAGGATCATCCATTGAAAGGGCAGCTTTCGTTTCAATCTGATCATGATCTGGGAAAAGATTGTCGGCTGCCGGCTGTAGAGTACCGACTGGTCACGGTGAATGATTTCTGCCTCTGCAGCAGCGGTGTCCCCAAGAAGAAGCATGAGTTCTGCAAGGCTTGCTGTCTCAAGTCGTTGTGCGGCAGGAGCAATACGGCAGAGATGCATGGTGAGTTCAGAATCGGCAAAGGAGAGTCTGCTGAGGCCTGCGGCAAAACTGTAGCTGCTAAGGGTGAAAGTTGAAGGAAGCAGGCAGCGAAAATCCTGTATTGCCCAGAGTTTATCCGCCTTTCTTTCATCATGGCATTGAAGTGAGGAGAGAAGCTTATGAACAATCAGGGCGTTCTCTTCCGGGTTTTTGAAAAAGAAGAAGAGAAGGGATGTACCGCATACTTTGCAGGTGAGAAGGGCTGCTTTGTATGTCTTATGACCCTTTTCAGCGAGCATGTTAAGTGCATAGCTGGAAGTGAGTTTTTGCCAGACTGGTGGGACACTGTCGAGTAGCAGCAGGTTTGTCTCCTGCTGCAGGTTTCGTAGGATTTTCTCCTGTTTGTTTTTTTTATTTGTGTGCCAGCGCAGTTCAAAGACGGGAAGGAAATCCTGTTCAAAGACAAGGTGCTTTTCTTCTGAAACGAATACTTCCAAGTGCTGTGGACAATTCAGGACGATACCATTCCAGCCAATGGTGCGGCAAGTGTCGGGGGCAGATGTCACAGCAATTACTTGGGGATGAGATAGTCCCAATTGTCCTTGGTAACGACAGGTTTTGGCTTGTTGCCATTACTGCACTGTTTCGTAAAACATTTCTGCTCCTCGGCAATACGGTCAGGGTAGTAGAGTTTAACCATGTTGCCGATATTCTCATTAGGGTTCTTGTGGTTATACTGCAGGATCAGGTGTACCTTTCTCTTTTGTTCGTCAATAAATTTCCATTTCCAGATATGGAGGATACCAAAGGAGTCTCCTTTCCATTCGTTTGGTTTGCCAAGCTTTTTTTTGAATTTTTTGAGAAGTATTTTAAAATATTTCTTGCTGGAATCAGCGTATTTGAGCTTTATCTTTACAATCTTTCCCGGGTATTTACAGATCCCATAGGAGATGATTCCTTTGTCAAATCCGTTCCAATCATATACCACCACCTCTTTCAGGAAGTTGGAATATTCAATACTCGGGTAGTCAGTGACATCGCTGCCCAGAACAAATCCTCCCACCTCATGGGGAATTTTTTCTGCAAAAATTCCCTGGGGAAATGAAAAAAAACAAAAGGGGAGCAGGATAAATCCCATAATGAGCCGTGTTTTCAAAAGAGCACTCCTGATAATGGATAATTGTTCATAATCTGTTTTACAGCATCTTGAAAAGAACACTATAGTATCCATGTATCACGGAATAAACTTTCCTACCAGAGGAAATACATCTTGCAATCTTTTACCAATACAAGGAGAATCTTTATAGAGATATTGTCGATTGTTTTGAGCTTGTTATATCTTCCCTATTTGTTCCCATGAAAAGAAAATCAGCAGATAAAAATATTCGCATTACCCAGCGATCCCTTTTTTATTGGATTCTCAGGCGACACCGTTCCATGCAGCTCTTGCTACTGCTGGTTATTGTTGCAAGTCTGTTTTTCAAGGTGTTTCCCCTGGAAATGCAGAAACGCATCATTAATGAGGCAATTTATTTAAAAGATACTCAGCTTCTTTTTCTCTACTGTGGCCTGTATATCGGGTCTGTTACTGTTGCCGGCTTGATGAAGTATGGTATCAATGTGATACAGGCCTATCTTGGCCAGCGGATTTTAGA
>JAOZKX010000032.1:4411-11218 GCA_029935135.1 Desulfocapsa sp. | reverse complement strand
GTTGGGTGTTGGGTGTTGTAAGGTAACGGATCTCGCCGCTGTGCTCAATACTGGTATTTCCATCCGCATGGCGCAGGACCAGGGCTCCATCGGCTGCGATTCTACTTACCATTGCCTGGTACTGGGGACTATTGACGACATCATAGCCAAACACAACTTGCCGCCCCACGGTATCAGACAACTCATGCCAACGCTGCAGCAGAGGGTGTTTATCTTCATAGCTCTCTCCACCGCCACGCTCCAGCCACTGTTTCTCCTCATGGACGAGTAAGCCAATGTACCAGCGCAACTTGGCGAGAAAGGAAAGGGAAAATTGGGTCATATCAATTGGCCGCCCGAGAAAACCTGCCAGCGACACTGCGGAGTCCTGCAGCTCATCAGGAAAAGAACGATTGTTGAGATTTAGACCAAAACCAAGGAGATGATAATTGTCGCCATGGACTGGAGAGCGAAACCCTTCAATAAGAAACCCGGCCTGCTTTTGTCCCTGCAGAAGCACATCATTCACCCAGCGAATGGTGGCAGAGGTCGCACCTTCTCCATGTAATGCTTCACAACAGGCGATACCAGGAACAAATGAGAGGAATTGTCGGAACAGAGGAAGGAAGGAATCCGCAAGAATCAAGCAACCCCAAAGCCCTCCAGGGGGAGCGTGCCAGACACGGTCAAATCGCCCCTTCGATGCATTCAGAGAAGAGGCAAGGATAAGGGTTCCATCAGCAACAGAAATCCCACCCTCTTCGCAGTCAACTATATGCTGCTGCGCCTTGTGCATAGCACGATCAAGGGAAGGATACAGCTGAATAACAGAGGCAACACCCGCTCCGTATCGAAAAATTTCTTTCGCTGCAGAACCATCTCTCTTCAAGCGTTCGGGGAGCTCGATGGAAGAGACATACTCATCGAGTAGTTCCGGGGTCAGTAAAGCCAGATCACTCAGAATATTCCAGCTCCTTTGGCCTTAGGGTTTGTAGGAAAATAACATGGCTGACATCGGAGTCTCGTTCCTCGCTTACCTGCGCTTAGGTTCGGGTTAGATTTGGATATGACGATTGAGCAAAACCGCAGGCGTAGCTATGCTACGATGAGGATTTTGTGATTGAGTCATATTCAAAGATGACCCGAAGATAAGATGTAAGATTGGCCATGTTATTTTTTTTACAGGCCCTTAAGCAGCATGCACCTCATTTTTATCCCAATCTGCCTTCACCCTGGTGATGACTTTTTTGATAAGGTGCAGTTTATCAACAGGGCACACTCCAATCAGCGGATCTCCCTGACCAACAGACACACCCGGCTTAAAATATACTGAATGAATAACCCCCGCTTCACCATTATAATAAACGGGAGTGTCCCGTTTCATCAGTGACATAATAATAATTTCGTCACCCGGCTTCACAGAGACCTCTTTGGCACTCTTTTTCTCAATTCGAGATTGGACATCCAGGGAAAAGAAATATTTCGCCCGTTCAGGGGCAGGAAAGACATGCAGTACTTCTTTGAGGATGCATTCGATGATCTCTTTTTTCTTCAAAGGATGGCGAATGGTCATCAGTTTCTCGCCAGCCTCAACAAAAGAACCTTCCAAGTCAAGGTTGAGAGAAGAAATCACCCCATTGGTGGGGGATGTGATTTTTTTGAGATTCCGCTCTCGGGTAATTTCAAAAAGAGGAGTTCCTGGAATATGTTTCCACTCTCCACTCACTGTATCCACAGCGCTGTCGATTTCACAAAGGAAGTGAACCTTACCCGTATGTTCAGCAAAAATATCTACATATTCGTATGGGTCAGAATGGTACTTTCCCAGTATTTCATCAAAATCTATTTCGTCAGACATCATTCATCCCGTGCCAATTTTTCAAGCAGCACTTAGTGCGCAGTACCGTGTCCACTATCCTGAGCTGCTGCACCATGACCGCCTGAGGCACGGTGAACAGTAATTGCAGGTGGAGCAGCCACTTGCAAATCAACAATCTGGCAATCGGAACGAACAACACTGCTGCTGATAAATCTTTTATCAGAGAAAGTAAAGAACCCTTGGCCATGGGACTTCACCGTATCATAAACAACCCATTTATCTCGCCCCTGTTCCTTATTCTGGCTGTCAAACAGTGTGCAGAGAATGGAAACATTTTTTATATCATGTCCACCTTTATTTTCAATGGCAAAAATGGCCTTCACCTGATGACCCTTCTTCTGTACATCCACGGCTGACCGGGCAAGTTTCACGGAATGCAGCAACTCTTCGGTGGATGCAGAGACCGTCACCTCAGGCAGGAGAACACCCTGCACCCCGGATGACGCACTGACTTTTAGTACAGCAAATGTTACAAGACCAAAGATAACAACACTCAGCCCAATATTTCCCCAAAATTTTCCATTCATATCCAACTCCTCCCTTATCGAAAACAAACCGTTGTTTTGTGACTATGCAACATTAAACTCCTGATTTATACTTATATAATGGTTTGAAGGCAAGCCTATTCGTCGAGCAGTGGCAGGCGGCAGGAAAAACAAGAGAAGGGCAATCGCCAATTTTTTCCGGAATTTGTCCTTCTCCGGAGGAGTGAAGAATGGTATAGCTACTTCTGGGAAACTCAAAAGATTATCGGCCTGACAAAACCAACATGAAGAACAAACATAATCCAGAACAGATGAGGGACGCCCTTTTCCAAGTGGAACAGATCAGTGAGGACTTCACCTTTAACGATCGGGTGGCCCAGGTCTTTGACGACATGCTCGACCGCTCTGTCCCCTGCTATCAGGAAGTTATACGAGCTATCAGTCGGATCCTTGACAACCTGCTGCAGCAAGAAGACCGGGTCGTAGATCTGGGCTGTGCCACAGGAACCACCCTCTTCCAGCTCAGCAGCCTGCTCAATGACAAACACCTGCAGTTCTTAGGGGTCGACAACTCTTCAGCCATGCTGGACAAGGCAAAACTTAAAGCAGAACTCTTCTCCAAGCAGAATCAGCTTCACTTTCTCTGTGCCGATATCACTACCACTGACCACCCTGACACCGCTGCCTTTCTTCTAAACTACACACTGCAGTTTATCCGACCACTGAATAGAGCATCATTTCTCAGAAGAATCTTCGCCAATCTCCGCCCCGGCGGCGTGCTTATCCTCAGTGAGAAGATCATCTCACACCACTCCAGTATAAATCGGAGCTACATTGATATCTACCACCAGTTCAAAAAAGAACGAGGCTATTCAGAACTTGAAATTGCGAAAAAAAGAGAGGCCCTTGAAAATGTCCTCATCCCCTGCTCCCTTGATGAAAACAGACAACTCCTGCAAAAGGCGGGTTTTATAGAAGTTGAGCCCTTCTTCCAATGGTTTAATTTTGTTTCACTTCTTGCAGTAAAGCCAAAACCCTGACTCCCCTATTTCTGTTATGCACTATATTGATTTCCTCCCTCCCACTGCAAAAAAAGAAGATATCCTTCATGTCCATCAACAACGACAGGAATGGGTCAATCAGTCAAAAAAAGGATTTCTCCGTTACCGCCTCCCCTGTGAAGTCCTGCAAACTTTCAAGGCAAAACATCTGGATTTCAGCTGCGACACTGTGGAGATTGGTGCCCGTGGCGAAATCCACGAAGAACAACATGCCAGACTGGAATCTGCCCTGCGGGATTTTATGCCCTGGCGCAAAGGACCTTTTTCCATTTTTGGAGTTGATATTGACTCCGAATGGCAGAGCCAGCGCAAATGGCAACGGCTTATTCCATACCTGCCTGAGCTTCAGGGTAAAATCATTGCAGATATTGGCTGCAACAACGGCTACTACATGTTTCGCATGCTGCCTCTGCAACCCAAACTGGTCCTGGGACTGGAACCTTCCGTACAGCACTACTACTGTTTCAAGGGACTTAATGGGATGGCAGGCCAGGAGAATCTCCATATTGACCTTCTTGGGGTAGAACATCTGCCGCTATTCCCTGAATGCTTTGATGTACTCTTTCTTATGGGTATTATTTATCATCGCAGCTCTCCAATCGACTGCCTGCGCGACATCTTTTCCTCTCTGCGACCCGGCGGTACACTCGTTCTCGAGTCCCAGGTCATTCCCGGAACAGAAGAAATCGCCATCTTCCCGCAAAAAACATACGCCAAAGTCCCAGGGACCTATTTTGTCCCCACCGGCAGCTGCCTGCAGAACTGGGTGCAAAGGGCCGGATTTAAAAATAGTCGAATCGTCTGTCAACACCCAATGTCAGACACTGAGCAACGCCGTACAGACTGGATGCAGTTTGAGTCCTATACTGATTTCATTGACCCGGCAAATCCCGGAAAAACAGTGGAAGGATATCCGGCACCGGAACGTATTTATTTGCTGGCAGAGAAAAAATAAGAAGCAGCTCAGCTCTTTCTTGCCTTTGCTCACAGGTATGGTATGCTTTTTACGAAGATTTTAAGGTAATTTATTCAGAACAAGGAGCGCGCAATGGATCATAATACATGTACTCTGTACAGCGGTGGACTGAAAGGAGCTGAAGCTACTTTTGGTGAGGCTGCAGAAAAACTTGGTGTCAAAGAAGTCATCTACACTTTTGAAGGGCATAAACTCGACCGCAGACATAACGCCGTGATCCTGACCAAAGAAGATTTGGAACGAGGGGATATTTCCATGGAGCTCGCATCCCGCATGCTCAACAGAACCTATTACGAGACAGAAAAAATCCGCAAGGTTCTGCAGACAATCTTCCATATGGTAAATAACGGGCACCAGGTATTCGTTATTGGTTCAATCCTGGACGACAACTCCGTTAAAGGTGGCACCGGCTGGGCCGTCGAACTGGCAAAACTTTTCAATCGCCCCCTCCATGTATTTGACCAACCGAAAAAACAATGGTTTACCTGGAGCAGCACAGAATGGACGGAGGACAGCCCCCTTATCGAATATGACACTTTTGTCGGCTCCGGAACCAGATATCTCAACGATGCCGGCCGTGAAGCCATCGAACAACTCTTTGTCGACTCTTTTCCAGAGGTCTAGGGAGAATGAGTGCAGATTGTCTGTTTTGCAAAATTGCCGCTGGAGAGATCCCCGTTGAAATGCTTTACGAAGATGATGAGCTACTCGCATTTCGCGATATAGCACCCCAGGCACCGGTGCACTTCCTGCTTATCCCCAAAAAACATATTCAGGACCCTGCCGCTATCACCGATGACGATGAAAGACTTATGGGAAAAATGATGCGCCGGGGAGCAGCCATTGCCAAAGAGAACGGAATAGAAGACTTTCGCCTTGTCTTCAACAATGGCGCGAAGGCGGGACAAACCGTATTTCACATCCATATGCATGTCCTGGGAGGACGGGACATGCAATGGCCTCCAGGGTAAGGCCACTCCTACCGCTCAAACTGCAACTGGTATCGCTTAATTTTCTTCAACAGACCCTGGCGGGTAATATGCAGTAATTTAGCCGCCTGGGTTTTATTGCCTCCTGTCTCAGCAAGAGCCCTGACGATTAATCGTTTTTCAAGACTTGTGACCTGATCCGGCAGTGAATAATCATCTTCCGGAGCACGAATCTTTTCTATCTGATTCACCGAAGCGAATGTACGCAGTTCACGGGAGCATGTCTCCACCTCCATCTGCAGGCCATCCCCGGTCAGTGCCACGAGACGTTCCACTTCCTTTAACAACTGCCGCACATTTCCAGGCCAGGGAAACTCTTCAAACAGGTTCAGCAACTCGGGACTAAAATCCCCCACACTCTTTTTAAAGCGCTTATTGGTTGCATCGAGAAAAGATAATGCCAAAGGCAGGATATCTTCTTTCCGTTCGCGCAGAGGCGGAATCTCAATTTCAACAGAAAAGAGCCGAAAGTATAAATCCTGGCGAAAATTCCCGGTATCAATTTCTTTTTGCAAATCACAGTTAGTGGCAGAAATTAGACGAACATCATAATTCACCGGCACATTACTGCCAAGCCTTGTCCCTTCCTCCTCCTGGATGGCGCGCAGAAATTTTGGCTGCACTACAAGCGGCATCTCCCCGATTTCATCTAGAAATAGTGTCCCGCCTTTTGCTTCTTCAAAGCGACCTCGCCTGCTCTTTCCGGCACCGGTAAATGCCCCTTTTTCGTGACCAAAGAATTCACTCTCAACTAGCGTTTCAGGAATACAGGCACAGTTAACCGGCACAAAAGGCTGCCCATGTCTTTCACCATGATCATGAATCATCCTGGCGATAAGCTCTTTACCTGTACCATTTTCACCCTGAATCAGAACATTTACCGGAGTATTTCGTACAATCCATACCATTTTTAATACGGCAAGCATAACCGGACTTTCCGCAATAAATTCTCCCTGAAGCATCTCTTCAGGATGAATCCTTGCGACTTCCGTATCAATCTCTTTCGCTATTTCAACAATTTTTTTATTTAAGAGAAACGATTCTATGGAGATAGAAAGATACCCGGCAATTTCTTCCAGTTGTTCCTGATCTTTTGGCGTAAACCCTTCATCCTTCCTGCTATTTAACAGCTGCACAACACCAATAACATCATGACCGGCAACACTTTTAATGGGACTGCACAAAGTATCACGACTTTGGAATCCGGTTTGTTCATCAGCCTGCAGATGATATCCTTCGACCTTCTTCAAATCATTTTCGATAACACTAAAACCTTCGGCCAAAACCCGGCCGGCCACGCTCCCTTCAAGGGGAACCTGAATAACACCCTTTTCCAAACCGGTACCATACATGGAAATCAGGGAACTAGTGCCTGTCTCATTCAGAAAAATAGTACACCGTTCCACCCCCATTAACTTGGGAAGCAGGTCGACATAAA
>JAOZKX010000032.1:0-4401 GCA_029935135.1 Desulfocapsa sp. | reverse complement strand
CTCACCAGAGAATTATAGTCATCCATGGTCCAGCTGCCACTCACCTGCGTAAGGCGGCGTCTAAGTGATGAGAGTTGATTATTTAATTCCATATTGTCCAGTTTTTTTTACTTGCAAGGAAAAAATATTAGAAACTTCCTTTCCAACCGTAAACATACTTTACACACTCCTTTTCTTTTATACAAGCCATCACTTTCTGTCAAGCAGAGTAACGCTTCTAAAACAACGGATTAGCAATACGCACAGCCTGTTTGCAAAGTACATTGAGTGGTATCGAAAAATACGGAAACCGCATTGTCAAATTTATGACTCCCAAGCAAAACAATCAAATTCAAAAAATGGTACCACCCCCCAACCCACTGATATCATAAAATTTAAAGTACAACAATTAATACTGGTCTGTTTTTTGCAATCTGTCGAAAGCGAACAAACCGCTCATCGACTCAGTCCAACAAACGGGCAGTATACCGGGGCTGTTTTCAACACCCATTAAGGGGTATAAGGGTCAGCAGAATTTTATTTTCAGATCACAGAAACGAAAACAATTCTCAAGGCGCTAAATTTTATATATCGAGGTCTTAAATGGTGCACGCAGACGGAGCAGTAAACAAGCAGAACACTTCCCCGGAAGACAGACAACCGCCATCTCTTGTTGAGCAGCAACTACAATCTACAAAACTTCTCAACCATGAGAGTGAAATCCAATACACCAGAACGATTCGTGACAACTTCCAGACAATTGCCAAAGGTATCCTCGATGTCCAACTGCCTTCTGAAAAGTTAGCTGTCCTCCAGGAGACCCTGAAGACATGGGAGAAGAAAGACCAGGAACTCAAGCCGGGCAAGCGACGCCTTGATCATATGATGCTGACCATGGAATCCATCTGCTGCGGCCTTCCGGACAACAGCGAGACCCACAATCTGTGCATACAGTTCAGAATCCTTGCCGATGAGATCGAAATAGCCAAGAACTCTCTGATTACTGCAAATCTCCGCCTGGTCTGTTCCATCGCCAAACGCTACACCGACAGAGGCCTGAGCCTTGCCGACCTTACCCAGGAAGGCTGCATTGGCCTGATGCGTGCCGTATTCCGCTTCGACCACAACACTGGCAGACGATTCTCAACCTATGCATCATGGTGGATCCGGCAGGCAATCACCAGGGCCATACCTGAAAAAACCAGAACCATAAAACTTCCCGCCCATTTCCTGGTCTCCTGCAACCATTTCAACAAATCATTCAGTGCACTGCGAAAAGAACTGGGCCGCAAGCCAACGATCGAAGAACTCTCACAGACCACCTACATGCCGTACGAAAAAATGCTTTCCATCATGGAGACAACACGAGAGCCATCGTCACTTGACGAACCGATCGGTGAGAACAATCAAAACCTGATGTCTATTATTGAGAACAAAGATTCATCATCACCTGATGATATCGCCATAACCACAGATCTCCACAAACAACTGGCCGGCGTCCTCGACAGCCTCAGCGACCGTGAGGCACAAGTGATTCGCATGCGTTTCGGGATTGGTGCAAGAGAAGAATGCACACTGGATGAAGTGGGGAAACTATTCAATGTCTCCCGGGAACGAATCCGCCAGATAGAGCAGGAAGCACTACAGCGTTTGCGCCATCCAGCGCGAAGCGACCATATCAGATGCTTTCTGGAGAGCCACTAATACATTTCGAGAGGTTTTCTATGCCCCTGAACTGAAGGTCACTCTTCCAGAGCAAGCTTCAGCAATCTGCTGATCAGGGCCTGAAAATTGAGCCCGGCCTCTGCAGCAGCCTGTGGTAACAAACTTGTGGGTGTCATCCCCGGAATGGTGTTTGTTTCCAGTATACAGAGCTCTCCGGCAGGGGTCAACATCATGTCCGTTCGTGAATAGCCTCGCAACTGCAACACCTGGTGGGCTGCGACCGCTAGCTCCTGTGCCCGTGCAGCAATTGCTGCATCAACCTGTGCCGGACACACTTCCCGAGCCCCATCCTCATCATACTTTGCCGAATAGTCAAAAAACTCAAATGCTTCGCCCGGAATAATCTCTATCAGGGGAAGGGCAAGTAACTCTTCATTGCCGATAACCCCCACAGTGATCTCCCTGCCAGCAACAAACTGTTCCACCATCACAGCCGAGTCATGCCTGTAAGCAAGCGCCACCCCTTCCGCTAACTGCTGCCTGTCATGGGCAATACTCATCCCAAGACTTGACCCTTCCCGAATGGGCTTAATAACAAGAGGAAGGTCAAGAAGTTCAAGCAACCGCGAAGGATCATCCTTATCTTCAGTTCGTGCCATCTCCCATTTTGCAACGGGCAAACCTGCAAGCTGATAGAGTTTTTTTGCCATGTTTTTATCCATGGCCAGAGCACTCCCAAGAACTCCGGAACCCTGGTAGGGAATATCAAGGAGATCGAGATAGCCCTGCACGGTTCCATCTTCACCATATGTCCCATGAAGGAGAATAAAGGCCACATCGATTTCACCCGCATCTCTTGCAAGAAGCTGAAGGTCTTCCCTTGGATCATAGCGTCGCAGCTCAAACAGGTTTCGATCAATCGCCTCTTCAAAGCCAGCTGCTCCGGCAAGTGAGACATCCCGCTCTCCGGATCTGCCCCCGGCCAGTAAGGCAACTACTATTTTCTTATTTTTTCCCATTTTACCCCTCCCAACAGGCTGGATTATGCATTCTTTATCAGGGTTCATCCTACCCCATCTCCCCACCAACATCCACTGCCGCAACTCTTTTCTGCTACTGTTTTTTTATTTTGACGGGTAAGATATGCCAATGAACGCCATAATCCTGCAAAAAATTACAGCTATTGTCGGCGCTGAATTCTGCAAAACAGACAAAGAAGAGCTGCACTGCTACTCCTACGACGGCAGCAAACAGGCATTCCTGCCCGATGCAGTTGTCTTCCCGGACTCCACAGCCCAGGTGGCAGCACTTCTGAAGCTTGCCAACAAACACCAGCTACCGGTAACAGCACGAGGTGCAGGAAGCGGAATGACTGGCGGAGCCCTTCCCGTCCAGGGCGGCCTGATACTTGCCTGTTCCCGCCTAAACAAAATTCTTGAGATTGATGCCGAAAACCAGATCGCCATTGTCCAGCCCGGAGTTATCACCGGTGAATTCCAGCAGGAGCTGCAAAAATACAAACTCCTCTATCCGCCAGATCCAGCCAGTTTGAAATTCTGCACCCTGGGCGGCAATGCTGCAGAATGCGCGGGCGGCCCTTCTGCCATAAAATACGGCGTCACCAAAGATTCAATCATCGGCCTTGAGGTCGTACTGGCAAACGGAGATATTCTCAATACCGGAGGCCGTACTGAAAAGGGTGTTGTGGGCTACGATCTCACCAGGCTCTTTATCGGATCTGAAGGCACACTTGGGGTTATCACTAAAATCATCACCAGACTGCAACCCTTACCTGAATGCAGAGAAACATTTCTTATTCAATCCACCTCATTGCAGCAGGCCACACAACTGGTTGCCAGGATCCTGCAGAATAATATCCTCCCCTGCACCCTGGAATATATGGACAAGACGGCAATTCACATTGTCTCAGACATGCTGCCCACTCCACCTGCTGACGATATCCAGGCCATGCTTATCCTGGAAATTGATGGCCATAAAGAACATGTCCAGGGACAGGTCAAACAACTCAAAACACTCCTGCAGCAAGAGCCCCACTGTTCCCTGCAGCAGGCAGCAAGCCGCCGGGAGATCCGTGACATCTGGCAGGCAAGGCGTTCCATATCACCTGCAGCCTATAAGCTGAACCCAAACAAGACCAGTGAGGATGTGGTGGTACCAAGAACACGCATTCCGGAACTGGTGCATTTCTGTGAAGCACTTGGCAAAAGAAGAAACCTCACAATTCTTACATTCGGTCACGCCGGAGACGGGAACATCCATGTCAATATCATGACACCAGAACAAAGCGCTCAAAACATTGACACAGTGACAACTGCAAAAACAGAGCTGTTTCAAGAGGTCCTGCGTCTGGGCGGCACACTTTCCGGAGAGCACGGGGTGGGAAACACCAAATCTGCCTTTATCAAAATGGAGCTGGACAAAACAAGCATCAAGATCATGCAGCAGCTGAAAACTCTTTTTGATCCAAACGCCATTCTCAATCCCGGAAAAATCTTTCCAACAGCAAAGTAAAACGACAATCCCCCTCAATCAACAAAAATCCATTGACAGAAAGTGAACTTTTTTCTATATAAGGGAGATTGTCGTTTTTACTTTTTTGTCTTATCAAATTGAAAATCATGAATGCAGCAACCATTCCTGCTATTTTCTATAACTATATTTTGTACTTACGGAGTCCCAAATGATAGAAGTTGAAGTTCGTGGAGATCTTGAATATGCCATCAGGCAGCTGAAGAA
>JAOZKX010000031.1 GCA_029935135.1 Desulfocapsa sp. | reverse complement strand
CAGCGTCCTGGCTCGAGCTGTCATATTCAGGAGTAAGCAGTTTTTTTATGCCCCTCCGATCCATGGAGGGGCATTTTCGTTTGGGGAGTAACGGGTATGAATGAGATACCAACCCACCACATAATTTACGGGACACTGACGGACTTTATCACCGGTGAAGACTTAACCGATACCGATGATGAGCGATTCCGCCAGGAACTATCAAAAATGATGGTTGAGAAACTCGGCTACCGGAAAGAAGAGCTCAAACCGCGTCGCTATATTGAGACCCTCTTTTCTTCCCAGTTTGTTCGCTCCAACATTGAATTCACCATTGAACTGGAAGGAAAGAATGTCCTCCTCCTTCGCTATGCTCCAGGATCTCTGGTCACCCGGGAACGATCCGTTATTGCCGCCGCCAGGGTGTTGGAAAAAGAGTACCAGATACCTCTTGCGGTGGTTACAAACGGAAGAGATGCAGAATTACTCGACAGCGGGAATGGAGAGGTTCTTGCCACCGGCATGGAGGCAATTCCAGACAGAGAGCAGATACAGGTAATGCTGGAGGAACTCGAATTCAGAGACGCTCCACAAGGGAAAAAAAGAGAAGGCGAGTTACGAATTTTGAATGCCTTTGATGTACAGATATGTTGCCGTTAGAATGAAAACCACACAAGGATTGAGAGAAAAAACATGGGTATAGACACAAACGATTGGAACAAAACAAGCTGGCAGAATTTCACAGCACTTCAGCAGCCAAACTGGCCGGACATGGAAAAGCACGATGCCGTACTCAGTAACCTTTCCACCCTTCCGCCCCTGGTTTTTGCCGGTGAAATCCGTGACCTGAAAGCCCTTCTGGCAAAAGCTGTAACCGGAGATGCCTTTCTTCTACAGGGTGGAGATTGTTCTGAGGACTTTTCCCAGGTAACAGCTCCAAAAATTCGGGAAACTCTGAAAGTTCTGCTGCAGATGGCCGTTGTTCTCACCTATGCAGGTGGAAAACCAGTGATAAAAGTTGGACGCATTGCCGGACAGTTTGCCAAACCACGATCTGCAGATATGGAGACAGTAGACGGCATCGAGATCCCATCCTATCGCGGTGATATGGTAAACAGCCCCGAACCGATTGAAGCAGCCAGAATCCCGGATCCGGAACGTATGCTCAAGGGCTACAACATGGCCGCGTCCACCCTGAACCTGCTGCGGGCATTCACTCGTGGCGGCTATGCAGCACTGCACAGGGTTCTGGCCTGGAACCAAGAATTTGTTAAGCAATCTCCAATGGGCCGCAACTACGAGCGCCTGGCCAAACAGATCAATCAAGCCCTGCAGTTTATGGAGACCATCGGCATCGACCCGGACAGTCCGCAGATGAGGCAGGCACAGTTTTTCACCTCCCATGAAGCATTGCTCCTGGGATACGAAACAGCACTGACTCGCGAAGACTCCACCCGAGGTGGCTGGTATAACTGTTCTGCCCATATGCTCTGGATTGGTGAACGTACCCGTCAGCTTGATGGAGCCCATGTGGAATTTTTACGCGGAGTGAACAATCCCATCGGTGTTAAAATTGGACCCGACTATGATCTGGATAATGTCAAGCGCCTTATCGAAGCCCTGAATCCTGAGAATGAAGCCGGACGCCTGACCCTCATCACCCGCCTGGGAATGAAAAACATTGAAAAAGTCCTGCCTCCACTGCTGCGTGAATCCAAAAAAGAGGGCTATAACATCGTCTGGAGTTGTGATCCCATGCATGCCAATACCTATACGGCTGAAAGTGGTCTGAAGACCAGGAACTTCAACGATATCCTTTCAGAAATCACCTGCTTCTTTGAGACCCACTGGGCTGAGGGAACCATCCCCGGCGGGATCCATCTTGAGATGACCGGGGAAAATGTTACAGAATGTACTGGCGGTGCCAGAAATATTGTTGATGCGGAGCTGGCAAATAATTATCTCACCACCTGTGACCCACGCCTCAACGCCGAGCAAAGCCTTGAAGTCGCTTTCCAGATCGCTGACATGATTCGTAGCTGATTCTATTTCCTCAATCTGACACTGCAGGCGTCCCCATCCAGTGTCAGATTATTCTGTTTTACTGCACCCTCCAGTCGTCCATTTTTCCTTCTCCACTGCTTGTTTTTCCGGCAGACAATTCCTCGAGAACAAGCATTTCTTTCTCCAGTACTATGTCAGCAATATCCATCATCTCCTCGTGGAAATGATTTCCAAAGAGGCTGAACAGCTTCCGATATCCTTCTGAAACTTCCATCTTACAGGATCTTTTTTCCCAGCTATCCATCTCTCTTTGTTCAGGACGAAAATCCGGATTCACCAGACCATGCTTCAGATAGGGGAAACAGGGATACGGAGTTATCACGCTATCATTGCATCCCTTACGGCTATCCACCAGCCAGTTTTTTAAGAGTGACACATATTCGGCAAGAAGCACTGCCTTACGAATCCCATTGTTCTCCCAAAGCGGTTCCGTACTGTCAAAAACAACTGAATCCAGGGCCGAAAATTTCCTGCCGCTGCGATCCTCATAGGAGAGACGCAGTTGAATGGGAGCATTGCCATGGCCTGTCTTTTTCAACTTCACAAGCACCACTCCTCCCCGCACCTCTTCCTCTTCCATACTGCTTGGAAAAAGGGTGTTGATCTTCATAATCTGACCAGTGGCAAGGTCTGCTTCGGGGGAACCAAAAACCCCGACAATTTTATAGTTACTGCTCTCCACCTGTAGTTCCAGATCAAAAACCAGGGGGCTTACCATAAACTCAAACTCATCATCCAGCCGTTTGTGAAAGTCTGCACTGGAATGAACAGCGTAATAATTTGCCCCTCTGGTTTTTGTTATATGCTCCACTAGATCAGGATTGAAATCGACACCAATACCAATAAAAGTTGTGTAGATGTTTTGGACAGCAGCATTACGCACCATACTGAACAGCCCACCTTTGCTTAACTCACCACGATTGGGCATGGCATCGGTGAGGAAGACAATCCGATTTTCGTACAGGGCTGGGTCCTTCACTGCAGAGTCCAATAGAGCAAACTGTTCAAGTCCTGTCCTCAGGCCTGCACTCATATTTGTTCCCCCGCGCGGACGGAGGGCAAGAACATGCCCGGTGATTGCAGCCATATCCGTATGGGCAACCGGGCGTAACGGTTTAGCTCGATACCCTCTGTCATCAAAAAGAACCATGGAAAACTGATCATCTTCCTGTAAATGCTCGAGCATGGCAACAATGGATTGGTTGGCAACTTCCATCTTACTTTTCCCGGCATCTTCACGAGTCTTACTACCACGGGTGTCATAGTAGTAGGAGTTAAAGGGAGAGGACATGGATCCGGAGATATCAAGAACCACCACAAGATTCAATTTCTTCCGCTGAAAGGTCGCTTCACTGAGCCCTGAATTGAGCCCCAGAGTAAGATAATAATCTTCATCGCCAGAGAAGATATCTCTTGTTACAGCCCTGGCATAGGATGGACAAAACAGCTGTTCACACTTCTGCTCCTGTCCAGTATCAAAGGTATAATCATAAAACAGTCCCTCATAGGTCAGGGAGGAATAGCGTGGCAAATAACCCTCTTTCAGATTCTGAAAAAAATTATCTCCATCTTTGGCGCCACCCACTGAAAAGCCAATGGAGTCCGCAGCCATATTTGATCTCATGGCCATACTCTCTGCCATCACCTTTACCTGCGGAGCAAACGATCTCCCGGCAGCTCCCTGTGAAACAGACTTCTTCCATTTCCTTTCATCCACAAGCTCCTCCAACACAAATTCCCAATCATCAATCCTTTCTTTCTCCTCTTCCTCAACCATTGATGCGGTGTGACTGAGTTGTGACCCAAGAGCCAAAACACAAAGGGATAATAGGCCAATTTTTGTTCCGACAGATCTCATACGAATCCTCCAGTAAAATTTCTCTATATAGTATTTACTCTATTCAGAAAGGTTGACGGACAGAATAAAGGCATGTGTCGATATATTTTGAGGAAGAGGTAAAAAAAAGCTCTTTCCCTGAAAATACAGGCTAAAATGTGTAATTTCCTTGTATTCCATAAACTATTGAGTACAATTACGGAAATGTACTCTCAGGCAATATACGAATCACAGGAGTAGCCCTATGAAGCTGAAAACTGAAATTGTTGAAGGAATCCTAATTGTTACTTGCGACGGCCCTCGCCTCGATGCCTCGTTTGCAAAATCTTTCTTCACTGCCATGCAAGGGCTTATCAAAAAAGGACATCTGGATATTGTCCTTGATCTGACTACCGTTGAATTTGTCGACAGTACAGGTCTTGGTGCCATTGTCCGCTGCCTCAAAGAGATCGACAATCGAGGTCAGCTCATCCTTTGCGGCATCAATAAAACGCTCTTCAACCTGCTAAAAATGACTCGCCTGCACGATGTCTTTTCCCTGGCAACAGATCGTAACGAAGCCCTGAGAGTACTCGTTCGCAACAAAGAGAAACAAGGCCATATCGTTGTGGAAGAGGAACTTGCAGAACCGCTGATGATGGACGACGCCCCCATTGAAGATGCAACAGATGATGAGCGCAGACAACATCGGCGAGTAAATCATGAAAAAATCCTCAATGAAGATATTGTTGTCTACTGGACAAATGTATCCACAGGAAAGAACTCCACTGGTGTTATCGTCGACATCAGTCCAGGCGGGATTCTTATGGTTTCTCCCTCTCGCCATGCCATTGATGATCAGCTTATTTTACAGGGAACCATCGGAACCACCTTTAAATTTAAAGAGCATGCAGTCATCCGTTCATGTCGAGACGGCAAATATGGTCTTGAATTTATCAAACCGTCTCCGGACACTACCAGTTTTCTTACCCAGCTGATTGGTTCTGTGAGGATGGATAAAGGCAATATAACAAACACGCACTCGTGATCGGTCCCGGTTCATCCCTCTCTTTTCTTGTCCCGTCCAGGTTTGCTGATGTACGCCTGCTTGGAATATCCGTACGGGCTCTTTTTAAAGAACTCCTCTTTGATTCTTCCCTGACATACCAGCTTGAACTTGCTGTGGTTGAAGCTGGTAATAATATTGTCCACCATGCCTACCAAAAGAATGGGAAATATTTCTTTCATATGGAATTTGCAGTCACAAAAAAGCAGGTTAGCTGTACCTTTATAGACCAGGGAAAGAGTAAGGATTTCCTCGCTGAATCCCACACACTGGATCCCTGCGTAGATCCTGCTTTTCTTTTAGAAAACCACCGGGGAGTCTGCCTGATCTGCGAGATCATGGATGAGGTCGACTACACACAAAAGGGAAAAAACAATATCCTGACTATCAAAAAAAATCTTCCCGAGAGCTAGTGATGAACCTCGCAAAAGAAAACATCACAATCCTTGTTGTTGATGATAGTGAACCAATACGGATTCTCCTGAGAAACTATCTGCAGGAAGAAGGATATCGGGTAAACGAAGCTGTTGATGGGATCACTGGAATTGACAGCTGCCTGGTGCAATGTCCCGATCTTATCCTTCTCGACATTGCCATGCCAAATATGGATGGATTTTCCATGTTTGAGGCACTACAGAAAATTTCTCATCTTCGTGCCGTCCCTGTTATTATGCTCTCGGCAAACAACAGCACCGAAACAAAGATGCAGGCCTTTCAACTGGGCGTCGTTGACTATATCACCAAGCCGTTCAATCATGGGGAAGTCATCGCAAGAATCAAAACACACCTGACAATCAGTCAACTGACTCTCTCATTGCAGCAAGCCAATCAGGATCTGCTTATTCAACAGGATCAACTCCTACAGGGACTACACGCCGCAGCAGATCTACAGAAAAGCCTCCTGCCCAAACGCGTTCCCAACTGTAAAAGTCTGAAGTTTGCTTCCTATTTCAGGCCATGCGAAGAGGTGGGTGGGGATATCTACAATGTTCTGCGTCTGGACGATGAACATCTGGCTATCTATCTCGTTGATGTTTCCGGGCACGGTTTCTCGGCCGCCATGATGACGGCCCTTATTACCCAGGCGCTGAGCCGTTCCGGCGGCATTATTACAAAAACAGGAGAAGATGGTGCAACAGAAACAATAAGTCAACCAGATCAGGTGCTTCGGGAACTGGATCAGGAATTCCCCATTGATCGCTTCAATCTCTATATGACCATTGTCTATCTCGTGTTCAATACATCAACAGCAACTTTTCGCTACTCCTCTGCCGGGCATCCTCCCCCCATCCATATCTCCACTGATGGTGTCACCCCCCTGGACGCTGGAGGACCGCCTGTGGGAATGGGCAGCCTGAAAAGTGTGTGGGAAAATGGAGAAGGAAAACTTGCACCGGGAGACAGACTTTTCTTCTTTACTGATGGCATTACCGAGCAGGGCAACCAGCAAGGTCAGCAATTTACAGAAGAAGGTTTTATTAAATCTATTACTGAGGGAGAAGAAGCTTCTCTCAAGAAGACAGTACAAAACATAGCAAGAGACTTAAAACTATTCACTCAATCGAGTCAATTTGATGATGATGTTACAATACTGGCCATTGAAAAAACGAAACAAAGTTAACAGAGAACCTTAGAATAAAGGCACGACGCGAACAGTCAAGAATCGCGGCTACTGCTCAACAACCACAATGTCCTCAACAAAATACATGGAGACCAGCCCTTTTCCCTTTACCTCAATCTCACTTCTTTTAGTAAAGATAAAATCATCCTGCAGAAGGGTATGGGTCGCTTTCGATATGTTTACCTGCATCGGCAACGAATGTTCTTCCATTCGGGATGCAATATTGACAGTGTCTCCAAAAATATCATAAAGATTCTTTCTTGCTCCAACCAGACCGGCAACAAGTTCACCGCTATGGACCCCTGCACGAACCTGCCACTGTTGTGCTGAAGCGCGATTACGGTTTTCAAGAAATGCTACCATCTCTTTTGCCGCCGAAACAATACGAAGGGCATGTTTTTCATTTGCATCCGGCACACCACAGCAGAAAAGGTAGGCATCACCAATCGTTTTTATCCGCTCGCATTGGTACTCTATGGCTATTTGATCAAAGCCGGTGAAGATATCGTTTAATTCACGAATAACAAATTCTGGATCAAGCCGGGAAACGATCCCAGTGAAACCGACGATATCAACAAAACAGACCGAGACTTCTTTAAAAAATTGCGTCGGAGAGGTTCCGTGGGCCATCAGATCTCTGGCAACCCGGGATGGAAAAACATCAAAAAGGAGCGCTTCTGACTTTCGTTTTTCCCGTTCCAGTTGCTTGTTCTGTTCCTCAAGCTGGTGCTGTATATGACTGATTTTCAATTGGGTGGCACAACGCACCAGGACTTCTTCGGGCTGAAAGGGCTTAGTTATATAGTCCGCGCATCCCAGCTCAAACCCTGTTAATTTGCTGTCCGTACTATCCAGAGCACTGATAAAAATCACAGGAACATCCTGAGTCCGTGCATTCTGCTTCAAACGACTGCATAGTGCATACCCATCCATACCCGGCATAACGATGTCGAGGAGGATTAGATCAGGCGTATTCTCTTTAATAATTTCAAGAGCAGCCTGTCCACTATCTGCTTGCAGTACATGATATTTCTGTTTGTTGAGGATATACACCAGCAGTTCACGATTCACCTGTGAATCTTCTACCACCAGAATGGTCTCTTCTTTTTTAATCATGGACACAATTAAAGTTTTCCTAACGCACTATTGCAGATGGCACTTCTTTTCACTTAAGACAATCACAATAACAATACCTCTTTTCATCCTATCCTGGTAGAAATACTTTAAAAAAAGAACATCGAATGATATATAGGACTAATACAGAGGATACAAAACTTAAAAGTAATACCGGTTGACAGATATGATTTCATTGCGATTCTTTCTTTTTTTTGTTTTCTTTTCACCCCTTCTTCTGCCACATTATGTATCTGCCAATGAAAATGGCAACTCCCCCCCTCTCCTTCCAGCAATCTGGGAGACACCAACACTCTACGAAAACAAAACGAACAAATATCTCCAGGAGGTCACAATTATTGGCCGCTACCATGGCCAATACTGGTATGCAGATTCCAACGAAAACAATACCGACGGATGGGAAAACAGGCGTATTTATCTTGGTTTTAATATAAAACTTCTGCAGACTTTTACGCTTGAGGCACAGATCAATATCAGTAATGATTATGATCCCTTCTATGATGGCCTCTATGATGCCTTTCTCCAATGGGAAGACAGCAGCAAAGAGTTTGCCATAAGTGTTGGGCGACTGGACTATGTATACACGGGCCTGGAACGCTCAACTTCTTCCAAGAGACTGCTGACCATGGAACGGGTACCACTGGTCAGCCAGATAATGCCGGGTGAGGTAATTGGGGGATATACAAAGGGGAAAACAGAAACATTCTCCTATCACGCGGGCCTGTTCAGCGGCTCCATTACAGATGAATTCAGCAGTTTCGAGGGAGGGGTGGCAGCTCTGCTCGGATTCTCCGGCAAGACTGCGTTATTTTACGACAAAGGATCTCTCCATCTCGACTATCTCTACAATAATGGCAATGAAAAAAACAATGCCTTCAAACCCTACCACCATATCGTATCACTCTGGCACAAGGGTACGCTGGGGCCACTTGAATGTGGCATCGACCTTACCATGGCAAAGGGTATTGATGATATCAGCGATGTGTGGGGTATTACCCTGCTGCCAACCTACGATCTCAGCCATGACCTGATAATAAGCGGCGATAAACTACAGGCCGCCTTCCGTTATCACTATGCTTCCAGCAATGATAAATACGGCCTGACATTCAACAGGCGATATGAGCAAAAAGTCACCTCCGGACAGGGCGATTCCTATGACGCCTTCTACCTTGGGTTGAACTATTATATCTTTCGGCATAAACTGAAACTTATGGCAGGATTTGAATATTTTCAGATGGACAATGTTGCTGATACAAATGAAGATGGCTCCATAAGCGTACAAAGCAGTGTTGATGGCTGGAGTTTTGTCAGTGGGATACGATTGTATTTTTAAGCAAGGCAAGCAGCGAGACTTACTCTTCTTTATTATTGCCTCCAAACAGATCCATATAGTCTCCATACCCTTCATCTTCCAGTTTTTCCATTGGCACAAATCTTAATGCAGCAGAATTGATACAGTAGCGCAAGCCTGTGGGCGCAGGGCCATCATCAAACACATGCCCAAGATGAGAATCACCATGCGTTGAGCGCACTTCCGTTCGTACCGAAAACAGGTGCCGATCCTTTTTCTCCACAATATTATCAGTAGCAAGTGGCCTGATAAAACTTGGCCATCCCGTACCGGACTTGTACTTATCCCTGGAACTGAAAAGCGGCTCCCCGGAGACAATATCGACATAAATCCCTTCTGCCTTATTATCCCAGTACTCATTGCGAAAGGCCGGCTCTGTTCCTTCTTTTTGGGTCACCTTATACTGAAGGTCAGTAAGGGTCGAACGAAGCTCCTTTTCCGTTGCCTTTTTGTACTTTTTCTGCTGCTGCGCCAGTTTTCCAGGCCATACCTTTTCCACAAAATCCTTCCGCCCGGAACCTGCTTTATATGCAGAATAGTGGGCATAATTCTTCTTATAGTAATCCTGATGATACTCTTCTGCCGGATAAAAAGGCTGCAGTGGCAAGATGTCTGTCTGGATAGGGTCATCAAATAATCCCGACTGCTGCAGATGCTCCTTAGAAGTCTGGGCAACCTGTCTCTCTTTTTCATCACCATAGAAGATAGCTGTTTTATAATGTGAGCCACGGTCTGCAAACTGACCGCCGGAATCCGTAGGATCTATCTGATGCCAAAACACCTCGATCAGTTTCTTGTAGGAAATTTTTCCCGAATCATAGCGTATCTCCACTGCCTCAAAATGATCCGTCCGACCACTGCTGACCAATCCATACGAGGCATCGGCTTCCGTTCCACCACTATACCCGGCCCGCACATCCATCACCCCGGCCAATTGCTCAAAAGGTGGCTCCATACACCAGAAACAGCCGCCTCCAAAAACCGCCCTTCGTTCCTCTGCCATAACTACTCCTCCACTCAAACAAAACAGTATAATGAAAAAACAAAGACTCCAACCTATCTTTCCCATTTGATACATACGCTCCCCTTTCTTTTTGAGAATTATTACTATAAAGAATTGGTATACACTGAGCGAACAAGAAGCAAGGGCAAAAGGAATTTTCCCTCATCTTTTTTAGTTTAAAAATCACAACTGAAGAGCTATAGTGGCAGAATGAAAAATTCAAAATCATCCAAACGGACTAAATTTATCTTTGTTACCGGCGGGGTACTCTCTTCCCTCGGTAAAGGACTGGCAGCTGCTGCCATTGGTGCTCTTCTAGAAAGCAGAGGGCTCACTGTCACATTCCAGAAACTCGACCCTTATATTAATGTTGACCCGGGAACGATGAACCCATTTCAACATGGCGAGGTTTTTGTCACCGACGATGGAGCCGAGACTGACCTTGATATGGGACACTATGAACGCTACACCAATGCGCTCATGGCTCAAAAAAACAACTACACCTCTGGACGTATATACTACTCAGTAATCACCAAGGAACGAAGGGGTGAATATCTGGGCGGTACGGTACAGGTAATTCCCCATATCACTGATGAGATCAAGGCAGCAGTAATGCAACTTGACGGCAGTGTGGATGTGGCCATCATCGAAATCGGTGGTACTGTTGGTGATATTGAAGGGCTTCCTTTTATTGAGGCTATTCGCCAACTCCGGGGAGATCTGGGGCGTGAGAATTCACTCTTTATTCATCTGACTCTTGTTCCGTATATCAAAGCAGCCGGCGAGGTAAAGACCAAGCCCACCCAACATTCCGTACGGGAACTGCGGGCAGATGGTATCCAGCCAGACATCCTGGTCCTTCGTACCGAAGTGCCCCTTGAAGATAGTCTGAAGAAAAAAATCAGTCTTTTCTGCAATGTCCCCACCGATGCAGTTATCACAGCCATTGATGTTGATACCATCTACGAAGTCCCACTGCGTCTGCACAAGGAAGGGTTGGACAACAAGATCCTGGAACTGTTAAACATGTGGACAGGAAAACCCAACATTGCCCCCTGGGAAGAGCTGGTTCACAAGATAAAAAATCCCAAAGATACTATCAAGATAGCTATCACCGGGAAGTATGTGGACCTTACAGAATCATACAAAAGTCTGCATGAATCTCTGGTCCATGGTGGACTGGCTAACGATGTCAAAGTTG
>JAOZKX010000303.1 GCA_029935135.1 Desulfocapsa sp. | reverse complement strand
CCGCTGGCTGAGCTCTCATTGCTACCAGCTGACGTTCCAGGCTTGTACTTTTTTTGTCCTGAACCGAGCCCCATATTGTTCCCACCAGACAAAGTACCACCAGCGCAATAATAATTTGATTTTTACTCATAACCTCACCCTCATAAAAAAATATATTAAAAAAGTTCCTCAATAACAGCAGTAAATAAAGCAGATCCTTAATCTACAGAAGATATAAACAAGTGTCAATATCAATATAAACAAAAACCCCCTACAATTTTATTCATCCGGAAGAACCCTGACAGCCCCTTTGTCTGCGGAGGCCGCAAGCAGCGCATACGCCTTCAACGCCTGGGAAACTGGTCGGTCACGGCCCACAGCCTTAAATGCATTCTTTCCTTTTTTATGTTCCTCTTCTCTCCTCTGCTCCAATTCTTCAACAGAAATCAGCACATCAATCTTTCGCTCGGGGATATCGATCTCAATCCGATCTCCGTCCTGAACCAAAGCAATGGCACCACCGGCCGCTGCTTCGGGAGAAACATGCCCAATAGAAAGCCCTGAAGTGCCTCCGGAAAAACGACCATCGGTGATCAAGGCGCACTCTTTCCCCAAATGAACAGACTTCAGATAGGAAGTGGGATAGAGCATTTCCTGCATTCCCGGCCCCCCTTTAGGTCCCTCGTAGCGGATAAACACAACATCACCCGCCTGAATAGTTCCGTCCAGGATAGCATCACAGGCCGCATCCTGAGAGGAAAAAACTCTGGCCTTTCCGGTAAAATGAAATACTGAAGGATCCACCCCGGCGGTTTTTACGATACACCCGTTCTCAGCAATATTGCCAAAGAGTACGGCAAGTCCGCCATCTTCACTGTAACAGTGAGCAACATCACGGATACAACCCTCGGCACGATCAAGATCGGCCTCCTCATACATTTTGTCCTGAGAGCCCATAACCAGATTCCGACCACTCTGGGCCGGGGCACTGAGATAAAGCTGCCGAGCCTCTTGCTTACAATTCTCGGTGATCATATCCCAGTCATTTAAGATCTCCTTCAGACTTTTGCCTTCCACCCGACGCACATCCGTGTCTATTAATCCACCACGGTCAAGCTCGGCAAGTATTGCCATGATTCCGCCAGCTCGATTCACATCTTCCATATGGTAATGTGATGAAGGGGCAACTTTACAGAGATTTGGTATCTTGCGCGATAAGTCATCGATATCATCCATACTGAAATCCACATCTGCCGCATGGGCAATGGCCAGCAGATGGAGAACCGTATTTGTGGATCCACCCATGGCAATATCAAGGGTCATAGCATTCATAAAAGCTGCACGAGTTGCTATTGAGCGAGGAAGAACAGAGGCATCATCATTTTGATACCAGGCTTCCGCCATCTCCACAATGCGTACTGCAGCCTGCTCAAAAAGCTGGAGCCGATTTTTATGGGTGGCCACAACAGTTCCATTGCCTGGCAGAGCCATCCCCAATGCCTCATTTAACGAGTTCATTGAATTTGCTGTAAACATACCGGAACAGGAGCCGCAGGTGGGACAGGCACAATGTTCAACAACCCTGACCTCCTCATCACTCACAGACTGATCCGCCCCCATAACCATGGCATCCACCAGATCATAGCGTTTCTCTCCATCAACACCCGCCTCCATGGGACCACCGGAAACAAAGATAGTCGGGATATTGAGACGCATGGCTGCCATCAGCATGCCCGGAGTAATCTTATCACAGTTACTGATACAGATAATGGCATCCACCGTGTGGGCATTACACATGTACTCCACGCTATCTGCGATAAGCTCACGGGAAGGAAGAGAGTAGAGCATCCCCGCATGACCCATGGCAATACCGTCATCAATGGCTATGGTATTAAATTCAGCGGCAAAACATCCCAACTCATCAATCCTTTTTTTCAGGTGCTGGCCAATTTCATGAAGATGTACATGCCCCGGCACAAACTGCGTGAAAGAATTCACAATACCGATGATCGGTTTACCAAACTGCTCTTCTTTTACCCCATTGGCACGCCAGAGACTTCGTGCCCCTGCCATTTTACGCCCCTGAGTGGTCGTATCACTGCGTAAAACTGTTGTCATATCATTTCATCCTATTATAGTTGCTGATGAGTGCCCCAAAAGTATTCCCCTGCTCTTTCACGGTAAATACTTTCAGCAAGACACTTTTCCCGACTTTAACTTTCTTTTCCCGGGGCTAAAAATCATTGCATTCCTTGTTTCTTTTATGACAATATACTATGAAATTGTAAAGGTGCGTAACATTTTTTCTGGAGGTAACGAATGAGACAGACCGAAATAGACTATTGGATTACCGCAATGCTTGAGTCTTATGATAATGTTTCTGACTTGAACATTACCGTTGGCAAGACCCTGCAGGTAGAATCATCTGGTATCCTTATGCCGGTGAATGTAACACCGCCGGTAAGGGAGCTAACCCCTTTTCAGACAGAAGTCTTTGCCTTGAACCTAATTGGCAATAACAAACGACTGCTGCGTGATCTTATCGAAAATGGTTCCTGCGATCTCTCTTACTCTCTTGGAGACAGTGTTCGTTTCAGGGTGAATGTCTTTACCCAGAAAGGTTACTTCACCACCGTCCTGAGAAAACTTGAGACCACAATTCCAACCATCAAAGGAATGAACTTCCCAAGCTCATTTAACAAGATGGCATCAGAGCTTAACGGCCTTGTACTCTTCACCGGGGCCACCGGCAGTGGTAAAACCACCTCCCTTGCCGCCCTTCTTCATAAAATCAACCTTGACCGCAGTGTCCATATTGTTACTTTGGAAGATCCCATTGAGTATGTCCACCCCCATGTAAAGGCGACTTTCAACCAGAGAGAACTTGGGAATGATTTCAACACCTACCCCAACGGAATGCGGGCAGCCCTTCGTCAGGCTCCAAAGGTTATTTTAGTTGGTGAAATGCGTGACAGGGAGACCATGGAAATCGGCCTGACTGCTGCGGAAACCGGTCATCTTGTCCTCTCCACCCTGCATACCATTGATGCTGGACAGACTATCAACCGTATCCTGGGTATGTTCGACCAGGAAGAACAGGGGCAGATCCGAAACCGCCTGACGGACACCATTCGCTGGGTTGTTGGTCAGCGTCTGCTTCCGAAAATAGGAGGCGGCCGCATTGCCGCCATGGAAGTGCTCTGTACCAGTCTCCGGGTGAAGGATCTGATTATCAACGGAGAGACTGAGGAAAAAACATTTTACAAAGTAATTCAGGCAGGATCAGCCATGGATATGCGTACCTTTGACCAGCATATTCTGGAGCTCTATGAGTCCGAACTTATCACCCAGCAGACAGCACTTCGCTACTGTTCATACAGGAATGAAGTTGCCAGGGGCCTTGACAATATTAAAGCTGCACGTGGAGAATCGACTTCCAGTCTCACCGACCTTGCCATGGAGCCGGATGAAATGGACAATCGCTGGTAAAAGGCAATCGACACACTGTTTCCAACGATTCCCCCAATTAATTGTTCACCT
>JAOZKX010000302.1 GCA_029935135.1 Desulfocapsa sp. | reverse complement strand
TGAAGAGATCAGGAGAATAATACAAGTCCTCTCCAGGCGTACAAAAAACAACCCCATCTTAATTGGTGAGCCCGGTGTCGGCAAGACAGCCATTGCCGAAGGCCTGGCCCTTCGTATCGTGAATGGCGACATCCCAGCAACCCTAGACGGCAAACAGGTTGTCTCTTTAGATCTTGGTGCACTGGTGGCGGGGGCAAAATATCGGGGCGAATTTGAAGATCGACTGAAGGCTGTCTTAAAAGAAGTGGAGGAGCGGGCCGGGGAAATCATTCTCTTTATAGATGAGATCCACACCCTTGTCGGGGCAGGTGCTGCGGAAGGATCGATGGATGCATCAAATATGCTAAAACCAGCACTGGCCCGAGGGGAACTTCACTGTATCGGAGCCACAACCCTTGATGAATACCGCAAATATATAGAAAAAGATGCTGCCCTGGAACGCCGTTTTCAGCCGGTACTGGTTCAGGAGCCCAGTGAGGAGGACACCATCGCCATCCTTCGCGGTATCAAAGAAAAATACGAAGTCCACCATGGCGTACGGATTATGGATTCAGCAACCGTTGCAGCTGTTGCCCTTTCCAGTCGATATATTACGGATCGATTCCTCCCTGACAAGGCCATCGATCTTATCGATGAAGCCGCTGCCAAACTGCGCATCGAAATCGATTCCATGCCCGTCGAGATTGATGTTCTGGAACGCACGAAGATTAAACTGGAAATTGAAAAGGAGGCCCTCAGGAAAGAAAAGGATAAGGCATCCAAAGAACGACTGGAAGAAATAAACAAAAAACTGGGTGAACTAAACGACAAGCTCACCTCCCTCAAAGGACAATGGACCATTGAAAAAGATGTTATCCAATCCATTCGCCAGATTAAAGCAGATATAGACGAAGCCCACAATGAAGAACAACGGGCCGAACGAGCCGGTGACCTAAGTAAAGTAGCAGAGATACGCTACGGCCAGGTCGTAGAGCTGCAAAAAGAACTGGACAGCAGCAATGCTAAACTCCATGAGATCCAGGAAAAGAGTCAGATGCTGAAAGAGGAAGTCAGTGCTGAAGATATTGCTGAAGTTGTGGCCAAGTGGACCGGTATCCCTGTGGACAGACTACTGGAAGGGGAAAAAGACAAACTGGTACAGGCAGAAAAAGAACTGGCCAGGCGTGTCATTGGCCAAAAAGAGGCAATCCACTCTGTGGCAAACGCAGTACGTCGTGCCCGTGCCGGACTGCAGGATCCGGATCGCCCGCTGGGATCTTTTATCTTTCTTGGCCCCACAGGGGTGGGGAAGACTGAACTGGCAAGAAGCCTGGCGGACTTCCTCTTTGATTCAGAGCAGGCCATGATCCGCATAGATATGTCTGAATTTATGGAGAAACATTCTGTGGCCAGACTGATTGGGGCCCCTCCAGGATATGTAGGCTATGAAGAAGGCGGATACCTTACAGAGGCAGTACGGAGACGCCCCTATGCAGTGATTCTCCTCGATGAGATCGAAAAGGCCCATCCGGATGTTTTTAATGTTCTGCTGCAGGTACTTGATGATGGCCGAATGACTGACGGCAAAGGCAGAACTGTAGATTTTAGAAATACGATTCTAATTATGACCTCCAATCTTGGCAGCCAGCTGATCATTAAGATGGCCGAGGGCCAGGAGAGCGAAGAGAACATACATGCCCAGGTTGAAGAAACCCTGCACCACCACTTTAAACCGGAATTCCTCAACCGGGTGGATGAAACAATTATTTTTCACAGCCTGTCCAGAGAAAATATGTCTGGTATCATCGACATTCAATTAAAACGGTTGCAGAAAAGACTGGCAGAGATGAAGATAGAACTGAACATCAGTGCTAAAGCAAAGGAATTTATAGTGGAAAGCGGCTACAATCCACTCTTTGGCGCCCGCCCGCTCAAACGGGCAATCCAGCGACACCTGGAGGATCCTTTAGCAATGGAGATCCTTGAAGGAAAGTTCCCGGAGGGAAGCATTATCCAGGTTGACAGCGAAGGAGGAAAACTTCAGTTTAGCAACAGTTAACTGCTGTAGCCGTATTTCAGACACGAAGAAATGAGGAGTTTACCAGGGGAAAGCGTTTGCGTTACCACGCTTTCCCCTTTCTTTTTCATGACAGATATGTTTGCATAACCCGCTTGCAACAAGCAGCAACAATCACCTACTATATACAAAAGGAATACATATGGCCGCCAATATCGAAGAACTCACCATACAATATGAAGAAGACGGACAACTCTTGGTAAAAGAACTGGACAAGGAAGTACTGACCAAAGGGGCCTGGGCAACACTTGTCTACCGCTACCAGAACTGGAGTCGGGCCAAAGAGGAATTTGGCAAGGAGATGTTCACCATCAGACGTTACCAAAAACGCAATGGAGAATATATGCCAAAGTCCAAATTCAATATCTCCAGTGCGGACCAGGCAAAAAAGATTATTGCCGTTCTGCAAAAATGGACGGACGAATAAGAAAGGGGACTTATGTACTTTCCGGTGGCAGATATAGAGTTATCCCCTCTCCTTCCGCCACTCATTGCCTGCGCCATCTCTTTTTTCACCTCCATGGCAGGAGTCTCGGGAGCATTTCTCCTCCTGCCATTTCAAGTCAGCGTCCTGGGCTTTGATAGCCCAGCAGTCAGCTCCACCAACCACCTTTTTAATGTTGTGGCAATTCCCGGTGGTATTTACCGTTACATAAAAGAAGGGCGAATGGTCTGGCCACTCACCTGGGTGGTTGTTATCGGCACTCTTCCAGGAGTCATCGCCGGTGTGCTGATACGGGTCATCTACATGCCCTCTCCAAAGGTATTCAAAATATTTGTCGCTCTTGTCCTCCTCTATATCGGAGTAAAACTGTGTATCGATATCGTAAAGCAAAAGAAGAACAGGGCAAAAAGAGAGAGAGCAGACAAAAGCAAAGCCACCGACTTTACGATCAGCAATGCAAAAATAAACTACCATTCACTGCAATATAGCTTTGAAGGGGTTGTCTACAGGGTAAATACATTATCCTTATTTACTCTCAGCCTTATTGTCGGCTTGATCGGCGGGATTTACGGAATAGGAGGCGGGGCCATTATCACCCCATTCCTGGTCAGCATCTACCGCCTGCCCATCCACACCGTTGCAGGAGCGAGCCTGATGGGCACCTTTATTACTTCGGCAACGGGTGTTCTCTTTTTCCAGATACTTGCCTCCACCTCCCTTGGAGAAATGACTCAAATTGGACCTGATTACAGACTCGGTCTTTTATTTGGAGCAGGAGGACTTGTGGGAATTTACCTTGGAGCGAGAATGCAGCGCTTCTTTTCTGAAAAACTCATCAAAACAATCCTGGCTGCAGCCCTCTTGTTCACAGCGGCAAAATACCTGTTTTTCAGCTAGTTAGAATTGCTGCAAATCCAACACAGAGATTGCAGACAACAAAAAGTGAAGGCCTGTTTATATTTCTTCTCTTTTCCCATTGACAGCAGTGAGCCGATTGAGTAGTTTGCCTCGGTCTTTGAGGGGAACGCA
>JAOZKX010000030.1 GCA_029935135.1 Desulfocapsa sp. | reverse complement strand
GTATTTATAAAAAGCAGCACAAGTCCCCTCACTGGAAACCATACAGGGGCCCACAGGGGTTCCGGGAGTACAGCGATTTCCATAGAGAGGGCATGCCGGCGGCTGTTCCTTACCCTTCAAAATTTCTCCACAGAGACATCCTTTGGGCTCTTCTGCGGCTGGAAGTTCAATGTTGAGCCGTTTTTCCGCATCATAGTGGGCGTATTCGTCACGAATGGCAAGGCCACTCCCAGGGATCACCCCCAGCCCCCGCCATTCCATATCAACAGGTTCAAATATTTCAGACACCATCTGCTGTGCTCTGGGGTTACCCTCCCAACTCACTGCCCTGGTATAGGCATTTTCAACCAGGGCCTGCCCCCGATTGATCTGTTTTGCCAGCATGATAAGGGCCTGCAGAATATCAGCTGTTTCGAATCCTCCCACCACACAGGCAAGGCCATAGTTGTCAGCAAGGGGTTGATAGGCGGCGGCCCCTATGATACTGCTCACATGGCCGGGGCAGAGAAGGGCATCAATCTGCAGCTCCGGGTCATCGAGCAGGGCAATAAGCGGTGGCGGCATAACCTTATGGGTGGAAAAAACAGAAAAATTATCAATACCTTCATTTTTTGCAGCCAGGATGGTTGCAGCAATACCTGGAGTTGTGGTTTCAAAGCCAACGCCCAAAAAAACAACCATATCGTCTGGATGGTTGCGGGCAATATGCAGACAGTCCATGGCAGAATAGACTATATCCACTCTGGCACCTTGAGAAGAGGCATTGGCCAGGGACAGCCCACTGCTGCCGGGAACCCGAAAGAGATCACCAAAGAGGACAATTCGTGTGTTGGCCCTGTCGGCCATGGCCATGATGGCATCAATATGGGAGGCAGAGGTGACGCAGACCGGACACCCTGGACCGGAAATCAGTTCCAGGCCTTCAGGAAGTAATGAGCGCAGACCGTTGCGAAAAATAGACATGGTATGGGTGCCGCAGACCTCCATGACCCGAAATGGTTTGTGAAGAGAACGGTGCAGTTCTTCAAGGAGAGGAGCGGCGAGACTCTGATCCCGAAATTCATCAATATATTTCATGTTTTTCCAACGGCACTTTCAGACTTCTCTACCAGTTCCACCATTTCCTGCATCAGCCTGATGTTTGTTTTCGCCTCTTCCGGATCAAGGGTGTGGATGGCAAAACCGGCATGAATAATAAGGTAATCGCCAACAACCGGCCACCTGTCCACAATATCCAGACGGGTTTCTTTTTGAATGCCGTCAATATCAACCACAGCAATTTGTCCGCTTAAGAAATCATCAGGATCTCCCTGAATTTCAAGCACTTTCATTGGTACTGCCAGACACATGGCGTAAACCTCCAATAACCGCCTGTCCCAGGGAAATACCAGCATCGTTTACCGGAATGTTTTGTCCGGTGTAGACGCTGAAACCTACCTGTTCCAGAAGAATAATAAGACCTTCAAGTAAGAGACTGTTCTGCATGCAGCCTCCGCTCAGTACAACTGTTGTGTTTCTGGTCTGTTGGGCAATTTTTAGCAAGAGTGTAAATAGATTCTTTATCAGACAGAGGTGAAAGTCAAGGGCGATTTTTGCAGTTTCCCTACCCGCTGCTTTTTCTTTTAGAACCAGAGAGAGTAAATCTTCCTGCTGCAGCACCAGTCGTTGCTCCGTCTGGATAATGTTTGTGTGGGGGGAGCAGGATGCCAGAAGATCTGCAATGCTCTGTTTCCCCAGGGCCTGATTGGCCAGAGCCTCAAGTTCTATGGCGGCCTGCCCTTCATAGTCAGCTTTCAGGCAGACACCCAAAATTGCAGCAACACCATCAAAAAAACGACCACAGCTGGTGGTTGAGGGGCAATTAAAGCCCTGTTTCATCATCTGCCACAGGGCCTGTTGTTTCGTCTTCTCTATACTGTCCAGTTGGACATTGTCCAGATTGCAGCCACTGGTATAGAGAAGAGAGAGTGCCATACGCCATGGTTCCTCAGCAGCAGCGTCACCTCCAGGCAGCAGCATTGAGGTCAGAGAGCCCAGACGTGTATAGCTGGAACAGTCAGCTTCTAATACCTCGCCGCCCCAAAGACTATTATCGTCTCCAAGGCCGCTGCCGTCAAGAATGAGGGCCAGAACCTTCCCTTGGATATTGTGTTCGGCAATCACAGCTGCAGCATGGGCATGGTGATGTTGCACCCTGTACAGGGGCAGGCCTGTTTCTCTGGCGAAGTGACTGCTCAGATAATCGGGGTGCAGGTCGCAGACCACAGCTTCAGGTTCAACTTGCAGCAGTCTGGTGAGATGATCGATGGACTCTTTGTAAAAATCCAGTGATTCCAGGTTGAATAAGTCGCCAATATGCTGGGAGAGAAAGGCACTTTGGCCACGGGTCAGGCAAAAGGTTGATTTTAATCCGGCACCGCAGGCAAGAAGGGGAGGGAGCGTATTATCAAGAGGGGTGGCCGAGGGGACATAGCCACGCGCCCGGCGCAGGAGTTGGGGGCCGCGACTGGTGATTTTTACCACCGAATCATCCACCCGGGTAACTATCTCTCTGTTATGGAGGAGAAAGCAATCAGCAATTTCTCGGAGCCCGGCAACGCCAGCCATGCTATCGGTAAATATGGGAGCACCACTCCTGTTGCCACTGGTCATAACCAGCGTTTGCGGACAATCTTCCTGCGTAAAAAGGAGGGAATGGAGGGGAGTATAGGGCAGCATTACGCCGATTATATCAATATTCGGGGTGAGGGAGCGGGCAAGACCGTTTTCTTTGCGGGGCAGGAGAACAATGGGATGTTCTGTTCCGCTTAACAGCTCTTCTGCCTCTTGGCTCAGTTGGCAAAAGCTGGCGGCAGATTCCAGATTTTTAGTCATCACCGCCAGGGGTTTTGATTTTCTCCCTTTTTTATTGCGGAGTCGGTTTACCGCCCATTCCGAGTGTGCATCCACCATAAGATGAAACCCTCCCAGTCCCCGCATGGCAGCAATTTTTCCCTGGCAAAGGGCAAAACTGATCTCCTGCAGGGGAGAGCTGACTAAAAGTTGTTTTCCCATAGCATCATGAAATGTCAGGCTGGGACCGCATACTGGACAGGCGTTTGGTTGGGCATGAAAACGCCTATTTTCCGGATCTTCATATTCAGCTCTGCAGGCAGGACAGAGCGGGAACGATTTCATTGAGGTCATGGGCCGATCGTAGGGAATGGATTCCACGATGGTAAAACGGGGCCCACAGTTGGTGCAGTTGGTAAAAGGATACGAAAATCGTCTATTGCCTGGCTCTGTTATGTCTCGCAGGCAATCCCTGCAGAGGGCAATGTCTGCAGGAATCATGGCATGAGAGGGTTTGCTGCAGACACTGGGGAGGATAGTAAAATCTGTAAAGCCTTTCTGGGGGGATTTCCACTCCTGCTGGAGGGATGTGATGCGTGCCAGGGGGGGGAGTGTTGAGTGTATATTTTTTATGAAATCACGGATGGTTGCGCGCGCAGCCTCTGCCTCAATAATCACTCCCTGATCATTATTGAAGATGGTTCCAAAAACTTTATTCTGCCTGGCCAGTCGATACACAAAGGGACGAAAACCAACACCCTGGACCGTTCCCTGGATAATGATTTCCGCCCTGCTTAGAGTAGTGTCAGACATTCTTCTGTTTAAATTTTTTCCCGGTAAAGATTGAAGAGATCAGTCCTTCCGAAGATTTCACATCATTCCAGATCACCATATAGACATGGCTAAAGGCAAAGAGAATAAAATACCACATCAGCAGGTGATGTACAAAACGTCCCTGCTGCTGAGAGGTGAAAAGTGCATTGCCAAGGGTCTGCCAGACGCCTGTTTCCGGAAAAAGCATATAAAACCCACTGATAAGTTGGAAAACAGCCGCCACGATAGTGACAATATAGACCATGCCGGCAAGGACATTGTGACCCAGCCGGGAATCGTGCTTATCGCTGATATAGCAGTAATAAGCAAGGGTGGTGGTCAGGCTTTTGATGTTTCTTGGAGTAACAGGGAGGATATCCCAGATGCGTTCCTGGCGGTTGCCGAAAAAATAGAGAAACAGTCTTACGAGCACAGCAGCAGTGAAGAGGTAGCCGGCGAGAAAGTGAAAATAGCGCATGCAAGCCATGGGGAAGGAAACACTGCCCTCCAGGGTGGTATTTGTCCACGGTGTGTTAATATACAGCCCTGTTACCACTAAGACAACAATGGACAGCACCAGTGCCCAGTGGAACAGTCGCAGCAGAACGGACCAGACATTTTTTATTTCATAGTTCATGATAGCCCTCTTTGTGGGATTGGATCACAGTGCCTTTACCTTGCTGATCTCCTGTCCATTTTGGTCAACCGTATGGACGGCACAGGCAATACAGGGATCAAAAGAGTGAACAGTACGCAGGAGTTCCAGTGGTTTTTCAGCATCAGCCACAGGATTCCCGACAAGGGACGCCTCATACGGACCGGCAACGCCGTCAGAGTCACGAGGACCGGCATTCCAGGTTGAGGGAACTACACACTGATAGTTTTTAATCTTCCCATCCTGGATAACAATCCAGTGAGAGAGGATACCACGGGGGGCCTCATGAATACCGTAGCCCTGTTGTTCCCCTTGTGGAAAGACCGGTTTGTTAAAGATCTCCAGATCCCCTTTGCCAATATTGTCAACCAGCAGTTCCCAGTGTTTAATGGCAAGATCGCCAAGCATCGAGGCCCGAACTGCCCGAGCAACATGGCGGCCCAAGGTGGAATGAAGGACTTCTGGACCCACCGTAACCCCGGCCACACTTGACACCAGAGACAGAGCATTGTTCACATTCTTAATTATGGGTTGGTGACCCTGGGCATAACCGACCAGCATCTGGGCAAGGGGGCCAACCTGCATGGGTTGTCCCTGGAAACGCGGTGCCTTGATCCAGGAGTATTTTCCGTCATCCTGAAAATCCGTATAATTGGGCTCATCATCTTCTTCATAGGGATGTTTAGACCAGTCGCCCTTGTACCAGGCATGGGTAATGTTCTCCACCACATTGTCACGGAAGTAATCGTCATTAAAAGAGGTGATTCCCTTCACTGTACCGAGGTCACCATTCATAATGGTACCACCTGGAAGGTCAAATTCTGTGGCCTCTGTATTCAGTACCATATCAGGAACAGCCATATAGTTAGTGACGCCTGCTCCGTAGGGAAGCCATTCTTTATAGAGTGCACCCACAGCAACCACATCAGGGAGGTAGACCTGCTGGATAAATCCGCGCACATCCTCAATCAGCTGTTTAATCCAGTAGAGCCGTTCCATGTTTAGAGCCGAATCACTGTCCGGGTTCAATGCTGTGGTGACACCGCCAACGGAAAGGTTCTGGATATGGGGATTTTTTCCTGAGATGATGCCAAGGGCCTGGGTGGCTTTTCGCTGGTAATCAAGGGATTCGAGGTAGTGAGAAACAGCCATCAGGTTTGCTTCAGGCGGCAGTTTCATGGCGGGGTGTCCCCAATAACCATTGGCAAAGGGGCCGAGCTGACCACTGTCCACCAGTGCCTTCACTTTTCCCTTTACCGCCGCAAAGCGTTTGACACTGTTGTTGGGCCAGTCAGAGAGAGAGGAGGCAAGGGTAGCAGTTTTTTTGGGATCGGCAGAAAGAGCGGATACCACATCCACCCAGTCCAGGGCAGAAAGGACATAAAAATGGACAATATGGTCCTGCAGGGCATGGATGGCCATGACAATATTACGGATATACTGGGCATTGATGGGGATTTGCATTTTCAGGGCATTTTCTACTGCCCGCACTGATGCCAGGGCGTGTACGGTGGTGCAGACACCACAGATTCGCTGGGTGAAAAGCCAGGCATCGCGTGGATCCCGACCTTTGAGGATGGTTTCAATGCCGCGCCACATCTGGCCAGATGACCAGGCCTTGGTCACCTGTCCGTTTTCTACTTCGGCGTCTATTCGTAAATGACCCTCAATTCTGGTGATGGGGTCGATGGTTATCCGTTGAGCCATTGTCTGTTCTCCTTATATAAATGCAGATGATATTTTTTTGTAATTGGCAAAAGGAGGGGCTACTCTTCCTTTTTTCCCTTCAGCACAGATTTTCCTATCCCCACTGCTGCATGAACACCAACGGCTGCTGCTGCCACACCGAGGATTTTCTTGCCGGCGCTGTCAGCATCTGTGACGATACCGGTGCCCGGTATGGAAACCTGGGGCAGTCTTTCGTAGAAAGGTGTCATGCTGTCCCAGAAATTTGGTTCAGTACAACCGACACAACCGTGTCCCACAGATACGGGCCAGACATCGACATCATTAAAACGGGTTGACGGACAGTTGGAGAATGTTTCCGGCCCTTTACAGCCGACTTTATAGAGGCAGTAGCCATTTCTATGACCGAAATCGCCAAACTCTTCGACAAAACGACCTTCATCAAAATGGGCCCTTCGTTCACAGTGGTCATGGATCCTCCGTCCATAGGCAAAGAGTGGGCGTCCCATGTTGTCACAGTTTGGCAGGCGTTTAAAGGTCAGGTAATGGAGAACAGTGCCGAGAAAGGTGACAGGGTTTGGTGGACATCCGGGGATGTTAACAATGGGGACTCCGGAAATAAGATCCTGCACCCCTTTAGCGCCTGTTGGATTCGGTGCCGCTGCCTGAATACCGCCAAAGGAGGCACAGGTGCCAATGGCAATGATTGCCGCGGCCTTTGGACCAACTTCAGCAAGAATGTCCATGGCAGTGCGACCGCTGATTTTACAGAAATTCCCATTGTCGGCAGTGGGAATGGCACCTTCAACAACCAGAATAAATTTTCCGGTATTCTTGGCCACTGAATCATGGAGACTTTTTTCTGCCTGATGGCCGGAGGGAACCATCACCGTTTCGTGGTAATCAAGGGAGATAATGTCCAGAATCAGGCGGCCAAGATCGGGGTGAGAACCGCGCAAAAGACTCTCTGTACAGCCGGTACACTCCTGAAAGTGAAGCCAGATAACAGTTGGCCGTTTTGCGGTTTCAGCAGCTTCCACAAGTTTTGGGATCATTGCCTCGGATAGACCAAGGGCGGCAGCAGCGACACTACAGCTTTTGATAAAGCTCCGTCTGCTTATGCCAGAGTTTGTTGTCCTGTTCCCTGCCTGCTCATCCATGCTTATCTCCTTCATATTCCCCTGTTTCTTTGCACATTTGAGTTGAAAAAGAGGGGATTACAACTCAAATGATTCATCACAACCATATTTAATCCTATACATGCACTCTGTAGTATGTCAAAAAAAAACAACCTAACGAAACCAGTAGTTTTTGACCCTTATATCAATAAAATTGATATAAGGAAAATGCGAAATTGGCCACGGAGGAAAAATTCTTTTATTCCCGATTCTATTTGTGATAACCTGAATCTATAAGAGTATTTTTATTCGTATTGGAGGAAAAAATGAAAGGTTCAGTTGTAAAAAGTTTTCGCTTTAAATTGATTGCCCCTGTTGCTCTGGCGTTTTTGTCTATTATGGCATCTGCTGTCATCTTTACGGTTGTGATGCAGACCAAAAGCAGCAATACCCTGAACGGAAAGGTTCAGGATTCTTTTGCTGCAATTGATACGACCATTGCTGATGATATGGGAAAATTATCCGGGCAGTTGGAAAGCGCACTCAATAACATGAAGGAAGAGGCGGCAACTTCTCTAGCGGAATCTACTTCCGAAGCCTTAACGGAAACTTCTGATGCGGTACTGGCTGATCTTCGCAAGAATCGTCGCCAGAGCGGTGAAGATATGACGGCCCTTATGGCTCTGGTTGCCACCAATGCGGTGCTTACCAGGGATTTTGCGACACTCAACGGATATGTCCGCAATGCCCATAGAAACAAGAGTATTGTTTTCATTTTTTACCGGGACAAAGAAGAGAAACCCCTTACCCGTTATCTCAATCGAAAAAATGCAAAGCTTAAATCTCTTCTTCCCAAGGGCAGGCCAGATATTGGTGTCATTATTGAGGCTGGCGAGGATGACCCGAATGTCCTGACTCTGCACAAGGAAATAACATCCGATGGTGAGGTTGTGGGATCTATTGCCCTGGCCATTGATATGACCAAGGCACGCCAACAGGCCGTGGAGATGAAAGAAAATTGCAATACTCTGGTGGAAGAGAATACTGAGCAGATTCATGCCATCCTGGGCAGGGAGTCGGGTGTTATTCGGGCTGATCTGCAGCATGTAATTGCTCAGCTGAAAGAGGAGATTTCAGTCAGGTCCAGCAACACAGTAGCCGACATTACAGATATGAGTTCCAGTCTGGGTAAGCGTACCCGTAACCTTTTTATCCTTGGCTCCATTGTTGGCTTTGTACTGTTGTTTGTCATTTTATGGTTGAATGCCAGTTCAGTTCTTAAGTTGTTGGGTGGTGAGCCTGAGGATATGGTTGCACTTGCCAGACGTATTGCCAATGGTGATTTGAAAACCAGTAGTAATGGAAAATCGGCTGCAGGAAGCCTTCAGGAAGCCTTGCATGATATGACAACGAATCTGCGCCAGTTGATTGGCAATATCGTTGGCGAGGGGAGGGCGTTGAGTGCAACTTCAACAGAACTGGCCCTTGCGGCAGAGGATATGACTGGAGGCGCTGAGCAGTCAGCGGCTAAAGCAGACACGGTTGCTGCTGCCACAGAAGAAATGAGTGCCAATATGGGCACCGTTACCCAGGCAAGTGAACAGGCGGCCCAAAACGTGAATGTGATGGCCATTGCCATGGAAGAGATGTCATCAGCTATTCAGGAAATAGCCGGTAATACGGCAAAGGCCAGTTCCATGACCAGTGAGGCGGTAAATTATGCTCAAAGTTCTTCGGATAAAGTTGATAATCTGGGCCGGGCAGCCATTGAGATCAGCAAGGTTACTGAAGTGATTACCGAGATATCGGGACAGACCAACCTGCTTGCATTAAATGCAACCATTGAAGCAGCTCGTGCCGGTGAGGCAGGCAAAGGTTTTGCGGTGGTTGCCAATGAAATCAAAGAACTTGCCAAGCAGACCTCTGATGCAACGGGTGAGATCAAGAGTAAGATTGAATCCATTCAGGCATCCACAGATGATACCGTCACTGAAATTACCGAGATTACAAAGGTTATTAACAGTGTTAATGAGATCGTAGCAACCATTGCAGCAGCAGTGGAAGAGCAGACAGCCACTGCTGCTGATATATCCGGGAATGTATCAGAAGCAGCAAATGGGATTGGTGAGGTCAATGACAATGTAGCTCAGGCATCCGCTGTTTCCATGGAGATTGCAAGGGACATTACCGATGTCAGTCAGGTATCCCAAGAGGCAAGGGAAGGAAGTCTGCGCCTGCAGGAAAGTGCAGAGAATTTGAAGAAAATCGCCAATAGTATCAGTGCAGAAACGGGTCGTTTTGATCTGGGGGATAAGGGGGAAGGGGCGATGGCTTTGCGTACTGTTTCCTCATCCCGCCCCTTAATGCGCTGGACCCCATCGTTGTCTGTTGGTATTGATTCCATCGATAGTCAGCATAAGGTGCTTATTGATTTAATCAATGATCTGTATCAGAAGATGCATTCGGGAGATGGAAAGAGTGGGGTGGGTGATGCCCTTGGCAAGCTGATTGATTACACGGGAACCCATTTTAAGTTTGAAGAAGATCTGTTTGCCACCCATGGATATGAAGATATTGATGCGCACATGGAAATCCACAGAGAGCTTGTGGCGCAGGTTGTTGATTTTCAGAAGCAGTTTGCAACGGGGAAGGCTGATATCTCCATCGAGTTGATGGAGTTTCTCAAAGACTGGCTGTTGAATCATATCAAGAAAACTGATATGAAATATGTTCCATTTCTGCAGAGTAAAGGGGTGGTGTGATGGCCTAGTCTTTCAGGCCGAAGATGCCTTTCTTTTTTGAGGAAAAGGCAGGAGTGTATCGTTTTTTTCGTCCCCCGCGTCCTTTGGATTGCGGGGGATTTTTTTGGGTGCGGGAAGGCCTGTTTTGGGGGGCTGGAAAATGAAGCGATGCAGTTTCTCCGGTAATAGATTCCAGGTACAGGTCACAGAAGAGTGAGCAGGTCTTGAAATAACTTTTCTTTCGCAGCCATTTTGGCTGAGAGTCATTTGTCTTATGACGGATAAACTGTGGCAGGTTGGAGAGGAGGATAACCATTTCCTGGCGGATTGAGCGGCGGAGATTCAGCTGAGTGGCAAGTTCCTTATCCAGGTGTTCCCGTAATATTTTTGAGAATTTAAATGCAGCCGCCCCTTTGAGGTGTTGGTTCACCAGATCAAAACGGGCATTGGCCCAGGGAATCAGGATCAGTGCCAGCAGTAAATCGTTATTCAGTCCTCTGGAACCAGAATCTTTTGCCTGCTGAGCACAGCGATCAATAACCCTGGCCAGTTGCTTTAACTGCTCCCGGTAGGGCTGTTCACTCTCCCGTTCTTTCTGTACAAGCGGTTTTTTGTAGAGCTGAAAAATGTCAAAGAAGAGTTCTGAGTCAAGGGCAAGCTGCAGCCATTCACTCAGAGCTGTGGAGTGCAGATCTTTAATAAACTCGTCACGAACTCGAGACGGCGGGCAGAGGGTCAGTTTCTCGTGGTGATTGCAGATACTCTGCCAGCTTTCCTGTTCAATAGTGAAGTTCAGTCGTGCCGCATGGCGAATGGCACGCAGCATCCGCACTGGATCGCGTGTGATTCGTCGATCCGGATCACCAACAATACGGATAATGGAGTGGTCCAGATCTTGGATCCCGCCCACATAATCAATAATGGTGTGGTTTTCTATTTCGTAAAACAGAGAGTTGATGGTTAGGTCACGGCGCTGGGCATCTTCATCGAGGCTGCCGAAAGTATTATTGGGGGCAAGAACAGATTCGGGACCATCAAGGTCATGTTCACTTAATGAACGAAGGGTTGAAACTTCGATCTCTTTTCCATGGAAGAAAACCTGCACCAGGCGAAAGCGTCTACCAATGGTCCGGCTGTTGCGAAAGAGTTTACGGATCTGACCGGGACGGGCGTCGGTGGAGATATCAAAGTCTTTTGGTTGTTTCCCGAGGTAGAGGTCACGCACACCACCACCCACCAGAAAACCGGCAAAACCATTATCGCGCAGTACTCGAAGTACCTTCATTGCATCATTATCAATCATTGGCGGACGAATGGGATGCTCGTCAGCAGTGATGATCAATGGTTCACTAGAATAAGTCATGGTTGTCGTGGCAATCAGGAAGCTGCAGGAGCGAAACCTTTTTCTTCCTTGTAGACTGATTCCGCCTGGCTGACGAATTGTTTAAATATTTCATCCACAGGT
>JAOZKX010000301.1 GCA_029935135.1 Desulfocapsa sp. | reverse complement strand
TCATAAATGGACTCTCCAAGACTCTCCTTAAGAACTTCTTTTGCCTTCTCCCACACCATATTTCCCTCACACCACACACATTCACTGGCGAAATTCCGCCAAAATAAGCAATTAAACTGTTTTTATTCTTCTATTAAACAACTATCAAGTAGGAACACATGAAAAAAAACAATCGACTTTTTTCACATGATCAGTAAGGGGGCCGTTTAGCAACAAGCTCCGTCACTCATGGCGAACAATAGACTTCACTTTCCCTTTTAGGTCAAAGCGCAAAAATGGAAATTTTCCTATCAGTTCTGCAGATTACCACCACCATCTGCATCTCCCTAAAGATAAGGAGTTGCACAGAGCACCTCCTTGAAACCCTTTGTTTGCAGGGTATGAAAAATAGTGCTCCCATTCCCTTGTCATCCCTACATGTTAGAACAAATAGCCCTCAGTTATTAACAATTCTATATTTTTATTGAACTCAAAATACCTCAAAATATATAGATAATACAAAAATTAACTTACTATTGCTGCCACAAAACATGCAGGTTGGTGTACAGTCAGGCTTTCCGCCCAATCAGGTTCAAAAAATTTTATTTTTAAAATTTTTCAAATAATATTTGCAGAAAATACTACGGCCAGGAAGGCACTGAATTACCACTCTAAAAAACGACAAAGTGAGGCCTGGAACATAAGCAACGGAGAGACAATCAACGCAGGGAAGAAAAACAAAGTGCCTCTAAAAGAAACTCAGCTATCTATTCTCCATGGAAGGGCAGGCCGGTCTCGATCCGAGGGTGTCTGCAACCAGGACGACTGCGATCAAGCCTCCAGGGATGGGTTTATGGTGTCCCTGGGATTGAGTGCCGACCTGCCCTGGTGCCGACAGTATCAATCAATTTGTAGCTGAGTTTGCTATAGAGACACCACAACAAACAAGCCTTAGGAGGGAAGTAACAAACGAACACCCAGGGCTACAAAGATGACTCCGATACAGGTTTTCAGAAACCGGGGGAGAAACGAGATGGCACGGAACCGTGTTGCCAGGGCTGAGGTAAACAGGGCAAAGAGGATATTCACCAGGGTACCATTAACATTAAACAATACCCCCAGGAAAAGAAAAGCAATCCCGGGATTTGCAGCCGTCGGGGAGACAAACTGCGGCAGCAAGGCCATAAAAAACAGAGCTACTTTCGGGTTGAGGATGTTAATGAGAACAGCCTGTCGGAATATCCTGGGAAGCGGCAATGTGGAAGAAACTCCAGCTGGAGAGCGCTTCTCCTGCTTCAGGCTGAGAAATGTGTTTATTCCAAGATAGATAAGATAGGCCGCTCCCAGATATTTCACCACACTAAAGGCAAGGGAAGAAGAAACAAGAATAACGGACAGGCCAAAGGCTGCGGCAATGACATGAACAATACAGCCAGCGCCAATACCCAGCGCAGCAACAACTCCGGCCTTTTTTCCCTGAACGGCACTGCGATTGGTGATATAGAGAAGATCTGCCCCGGGTGTAATATTTAAAATCAGACCCGAAAGAATAAAGAGACCCAGATCTGTTGTCCCAAAAAGCATCACCTGTATTTATTTCCAATCAATAGTATAATGGAGGAAGAAAGGAAGTATCCCTCAGCAGACTCCCCCCAAAATATCTCAATTTAGAGAAAGCCTACAGTGCATCAATAATCTTGTTAAAGGTTGCACTGGGCCGCATGGCCACAGAAACTGTCGAAAATTCAGGCATGAAATACCCATCAATATCAACGGGCTGTCCCTGGCAACTGATCATTTCAGCGACAATCGCCGCTTCATTACTACTCAGTTCCTGGGCAACTTCCGTAAATTTTTCCTGAAGATCGGCATCTTCTGTCTGCGCAGCCAATGCTTGTGCCCAGCAGAGTGCCAGGTAAAAGTGGCTGCCTCGGGTATCGAGCTCTCCAACCTTTCTCGATGGTGACTTCTCACTCTCCAGAAATGCGCCGATGGCCTGATCGAGGGTTCTGGCAAAAAGAGCCGCCTTCTCATTGTTATATGTTGCATGGATATGTTCAAAAGAGGGAACCATGGCACAAAATTCACCCAAAGAATCCCAGCGCAGATGCCCTTCTGCCTCAAACTGCTGTACATGCTTGGGTGCCGAGCCTCCAGCCCCCGTCTCAAACAGACCGCCGCCGTTCATAAGGGGAACAATGGATAACATCTTGGCACTAGTGCCAAGCTCTAAAATGGGAAAAAGATCTGTTAGATAATCACGCAGCACATTGCCGGTGACAGAGATCGTATCATCACCCCGGCGAATACGGGTAATGGACTCCTGCATCCCGGCAAGGGGAGTGACCACACGCACATCAAGACCATCTGTATCCTGATCCTGCAGATAGGTATTTACTTTTTTAATAAGCTCACTATCATGGCCCCGTTGCGGATCAAGCCAGAACAGTGCCGGAGAACCGGTTGCCCGAGCACGATTGACAGCAAGTTTTACCCAGTCCTGAATGGGAGCGTCTTTGGTCTGACACATCCGGAAGATATCACCCTCTTCAACCGATTGCTCAAGAAGAACAGTACCTGCAGAATCAAGCACCCGAATTACACCCTGAGCAGGTGCCTCAAATGTTTTATCGTGGGAACCATATTCCTCAGCCTTTTGGGCCATCAGACCAACATTGGCGACACTGCCCATTGTGGCAGGATCAAAAGCACCATTTTTCTGACAGTCGCTGATAACCTCTTGGTAAATGGTGGCATAACAGCGATCCGGAATCATCGCATTGGTATCGTGGAGCTTATCATCTGGTCCCCACATTTTGCCGCCATCCCGAACAACAACTGGTACAGAAGCATCGATAATGATATTATTGGGGATGTGGAGATTGGTAATCCCCTTGCTTGAATCCACCATGGCCAGTTCACAATTCTTTTCATAGACCGCCATGATGTCCGCTTGTATCTCTTCTCGCTGACTTTCGGGCAACGACTCAATACGATCATAGACATCTGCCAGACCGTTATTGACATTCACCCCAAGTTCCTGAAAGAGCTTGCCATGTTTTTGTAGAACATCCTGATAAAATACAGCAACACAATGACCAAACATTATAGGGTCCGAGACTTTCATCATGGTTGCTTTTAAATGCAGAGAAAGCAGCACTCCATCCTTTTTAGCCTCTGTAATCTGTGCTGCAAAGAATTCCCGCAGCTTGCGAACATTCATCACAGAACTATCAATTACCTCACCTGCCAGAAGTGGAATGTCTGCATTTAATACGGTTACTGTGCCGTCACCATCTACGCATTCTATCCTTGCATCACAGGGGGCTGCAACAGTGGTGGATTTTTCACTACCGTAAAAATCACCCCCATCCATATGGCTCACTCTGCACTTTGAGACATCGGGCCACGGTTTCATCATCCGATGGGGATTTTTCTGACCAAATTTTTTCACCGACGCTGCCGCCCGACGATCCGAGTTCCCCTCGCGTAACACCGGATTGACAGCACTGCCAAGCACCTGGCCATAGCGGGCATGTATCGATTTTTCTGTATC
>JAOZKX010000300.1 GCA_029935135.1 Desulfocapsa sp. | reverse complement strand
CTTTTTAAACCCTTAGAAGCTCCTTTTTCATCCCAATAAGGAGCTTCTAAGGAACTAGAGATTACTGGAACAAAACTAGAAGAAATTTATTTATGCCGAGAGCACACAGACATTATATACCACGATACGCTTCCCACATCACCCACAGCTACCACTCTTTTTAGTACCCCCTTGAGGGGTGTAAACAGGAACTCCTATTTAGTTTTGAAATAATGCGACTCTCCATCCCCCCGGGAAAATGATCACCCCCATGTTATTCTGCAATTTCCGAAAGTAGCTTGCAAAAAACTATTTCAAGTGATTCAATATCTTACAGACAAACTCCATAGAAATATATTTGATACCGACTTCGGAATCTGTGGCTCAAGCCAACGACATTTTATCAACTATCCCGCATCTACTTTAGCAAAGCTGAGTGATACTGAGATCTGATATAGAATAGTATTTATGGCGATTTACCGGGCGGTACGATTGATAAAATGCTCGTTGTTACAGATTGAAAATATACAACTAACTCCCTGCTACTAAAATGTTGCTAACAGGAAGGCAAAGTTTCCTATAAAAGAAGGAATGTTTATGAAAACGAGAAGATGTTTGGCATGGTTATTTGCTGCATTAATTTCATGCTCCCTTTTAAGTCTCAATGTTCATGCAGAGAATAACAGGCCGGCGCAGCAGAAGCATGAATCAATTACACAGCAATTGATAACGACGGTGGAACATGATCCGCAATTAAAAGAAATGCTTGTGGAGTCCATTGCCAAGGCAAAAAAAATCAATCCGGGCAGGGTAATGAATCCGGCCCAGACACTGGAAGAATATTATGCCTTTATAGATTGGGCAGCAAAGGCAATGCCATGGTCGATTCTACCCAATCTTCCCTATTCAAGATTGTACGAACAGATTGATCAGAGTTTAGATTACTTCTATTTCATCAATGACCAACCGCTTGCCAGCTTGGAAAACAAAGGATATTACAACAATTCACTTCAATACCATGAACCCTATCGCACATGGTTGATCCATTTCTCAAAAGAATGGGGTCTGTATTTAAGCACAGAGGAATCATGGAATGATGCATATTACAAAAGGGCTTTTGCTGATGAAAGATTTGGGTTGCAGAAAGGCTGGTATGAAGACCAGTCAAGATGGAAAACATTCAATGATTTTTTTGCCAGGTTTCTGAAATCTCCCGATCAACGTCCCATCGCATCACCAACCAACCCGGCCATTATCACCTCCCCTGCCGATTCGACACCTCAGGGTGTATGGAAAATAGACGAAAATTCCAACATTGTATCTGACGGCGGCATTGCCATCAAATCCAACATCTTCAAATCCATCAAGGTCCTTATTGGCAAAGACAGTAACTATATAAATGAATTTGCCAATGGCACACTAACGCATACATTTCTCGATATAAACGATTACCATCGCTATCATTTTCCCATTGGCGGAACAATAAAAGAAGCTCGCATTATTCAGCACGATGACGCGGCCGGAGGTATTACAAAATGGAGTGCTGAACTAAATAAATATGTTCTTGAGTCAAAAACTCCAGGGTGGCAAAATATTGAGACACGCGGCTGCGTAATTATTGAAACCGAAAACTACGGCCTGGCAGCCCTGTTACCAATAGGAATGTCGCAGATATCATCGGTTAACTTTGAAAACAGTGTTGAGGTTGGTAACACAGTCAAGAAGGGAGATATGCTTGGCTATTTCTTATTTGGCGGTTCAGATTTTGTAATACTTTTGCAAGAAAAGGTTGATTTTCAATTAACCGTAACTCAAGACAATAACAGTAACTACAAACATCTTTTGATGGGTGAAGAATACGGTATACTCACCCTGAAGAAATGATCTGATTTGCTGAGAAGACATATAAAGTGTTTTTAAGATGTTACCACCGAGGAGATACAAAATGAAAAATTTGTTTTATAAAATGAGGCTTTTTTTCGCCATAGCACTGCTGGTTGGAGTACTTTTCCCAGCAAGCGTATCCTTTGCAAAAGATGCAATTCATAAACCGATTACAAAAGAGCTCATCAGGCTTGTCGAACAAAATCCAGAAATTGAAATGTTGTTAACAACATCCCTTGCAGAGGCAAAAAAAGTAAATCCTGATAAAAAAACAAATCCGGCTCAAACATTGTCCGATTATTATGCTTACCTTGACAGTGCCGTCGAGCTTATTCCCATGGAAGTCCTTAAAGATCCGTCTAATCTCCTTCGTGAGCAGATCATGCAGAGTCTCTGCTACTTTTACTTTCTCATTGACCAACCTCTTCCCAGTTTAGAGGACAAAGGTTTATACAATAATACAATACAGTATTATGAACCTTTTTCGACCTGGACAAGGAACTTTGCAAAGGCCTGGGGACTGTTCCTTGATACCGAAGCATCATGGAACCAGACAACTTATCAGGGGTTTTATGATGATCCCCGCTTTGGGTTGCAGGAAAAGTGGTATGAACCTGCATCCAACTGGAAAACATTTAACGATTTTTTCAGTAAATATTTACAATCACCTGCTCAACGACCGATTGCCTCACCTGGAGATCCGGCAGTAATCACGGCACCTGCCGACTCAGTTCCTCAGGGAACATGGTCAATTGACAAAGACTCCAGGATTGAGGTTGATGGTGGCTTAAAAGTCAAGATGACTCGATTTTACAGTGTGAAAGACCTGCTGAGTGACGACAGTCCCTACAAGGATGTTTTTGCAAACGGTGTCCTCACCCATACCTTTCTTGATGTGAATGACTACCATCGCTATCATTTTGCTGTTGGCGGAACCATTAAAGAAAAGAAAATCATCCAGCAGAATGTTTCTTTGGAAGTTGTCTGGAATGAATCAAAAGGCAAGTATGCTCCAATTGATTCGATGGGCTGGCAGTTTACTCAAACTCGTGGCTATGTGGTAATGGATACCGGAAAATTTGGACTGGTAGCATTAATCCCCATGGGTATGGCTCAAGTCTCCTCTGTCAACTTTGAAGGGAATGTCAGGCCGGGGATCACTCATACAAAAGGTGATATGCTCGGTAATTTTCTATTTGGCGGCTCTGATTTTATAATGCTTTTTCAAGACAAAGCCGGATTTGAAATTACTGCCCAGAAAACAAAGGAAGCAGCGAATAAATCCTATAAACATCTTCTTATGGGAGAAGCGTATGGGGTGATGAATGGGCACTAACATGCTCTGATTCATCCACCTCCCCCTGAGACGGGAAGATAAAGTTCATCGTTTTATTAAATATATTCTTAAGGAGTAAAAATCATGCATATACCAAAGATGTTATTCCCTGCAATAATCCTGGGGACCATATCTATGCTTGGCATATCCGGTGCATATGCCTGCACTACAATGATAATCACTAAAGGAGCGACAAAAGATGGCTCTGTTTTTGTAGCACACTCTGATGACAGCGAAATGTTTGACAACCGACTGGTCCATGTGCCGGCAGCCGATCACAAACCAGGCTCCATGCGACCAGTCTTCTACGATGCATCGTCTCTTGGGAACCGACCTGTATTCAATGCAAATA
>JAOZKX010000299.1 GCA_029935135.1 Desulfocapsa sp. | reverse complement strand
GCTCCCTTTATGATCAGCATATCATCAGTACGACCAAGGATTCGATGCATACGCTTAAAGGTTCGCCCACAGGGACACGGTTCCGGCATAAACCGGGTCAGATCCCTTGTGCGGTAACGAATCATGGGAAAGGCTTCCTTGGTAAGCGTTGTGATAACGAGCTCTCCCACCTCACCTTCTGCAACGGGTTCCAGGGTTTCAGGATCAAGGATCTCGACTAGAAAATGATCTTCATTGATGTGCAGCCCCCTACACTCCTTGCACTCTCCAGCAACTCCAGGTCCCATAACCTCAGAAAGTCCGTAATTATCGGTGGCCTGGATTCCCAGTTTTTCATTGATCTCCCGCCGCATTGCTTCTGACCAGGGTTCTGCCCCAAAAAGACCAAATTTCAGTGACAGTCCAGCCGGGTTGATCCCCATATCAAAGAGGACATCAGCAATATTCAAGGCGTAGGATGGAGTACAGACAAGGGCTGTTGTCTTGAAATCCTGCATAATCTGTATTTGCCGCTTGGTGTTACCGGCAGAGATTGGAATAACAGAGGCCCCTAGGCGTTCTGCTCCATAATGGAGACCGAAACCTCCGGTGAAAAGTCCATAGCCAAAGGCAATCTGGATGACATCGTCCGCGGTAAGTCCTGCTGCAGTAAGAATTCGAGCCACCAGGTTTGACCAGTTTTTGATATCGTTCTGGGTATAGCCCACAACCGTTGCCTGCCCAGTAGTTCCAGACGATGAATGGAGCCGGACAACCTCACGCAGGGGTACAGCAAACAGCCCATAGGGATAACTGTCACGCAGATCTTGTTTATAGGTAAAGGGCAGCTTGCGGATATCATCAAGGGAACTAAAACTTTCATAATCCAGCTTCATTTCACTGAACTTCTGCTTGTAAAAAGGCACATGCGTACCCACCCGGTAAAGGGTAGACTGGAGCCGTTCCAGCTGAAGCTGTTCCAGCTCTTCCCTTGCCATACATTCTTTTTCAGGTTCCCAGTACATATTTATTCAACGGTTTGAGGTTTATAAAAATCAATCTGTTTTCTCACGACCAAGATAGGCTCTCTGTACATCTTTATTTGCAAGCAGGTCGTCCGCAGGCCCCTGGACAATAATCTTTCCGGTCTCCAACACATATCCGCGATCAGCTATTCCCAGAGCAGCCTTGGCGTTCTGTTCGACGAGGAGTACAGTATTCCCTTCATCTCGTAACCTGACAATAATCTGAAAGATTTCTTTCACAATAAGCGGAGCAAGCCCTGTTGAGGGTTCATCCATCATGACAAGAGAAGGTTTAGACATCAGTGCCCTGCCCATGGCCAGCATCTGCTGCTCGCCACCGGATAATGTCCCGGCAAGCTGATCTTTCCTATCACGGAGTATGGGAAAAAGTTCGTACTGATGTTCTATAAGTTCGGCCAAAACCTGTTTGCCCTGTTTCTGCACAACATGTCCGCCAAGAAGCAGATTTTCTTCCACAGTCATGGTGGCAAAGACCTGTCTACCTTCCGGAACCATGACACAGCCAAGACCCGGGATGGCAGCAGCCTTAGTTTTTAAAATATCAGTACCTTTAAACTCAGCCTCACCGGAATTTGCCTTTACAAGTCCGGCAATAGTGGAGAGCAATGTTGTTTTCCCTGCTCCATTGGCCCCAAGAATGGTAACAATCTCTCCGGGGTCCACATGCATGGAGATATGCTTGAGGACTTTAATTTTTCCATAACCGGATTGCAAATTGCGAATTCTCAGCATTTCTTTACTCTTCGCCCAGGTATATTTTAATCACTTCCGGATCCTGCTGAATGTTTTTCGGTGTATCTTCAGCAATTTTTTCACCAAAACAGAGGACCACTATCTCATCTGAGATATCCATGACCAGGGACATATCATGTTCAACCAGTAAAACAGTGATGCCCAGGTCTCGAATTTTGGAAATCAGACGTCCAACCTCTGCGGTCTCATAGATATTCAGTCCAGCAGCCGGTTCATCGAGTAAAAGAAGGGATGGTTCCAAAGCCAGAGCTCTGGCCAGTTCAACTGCACGCTGCTGCCCAAAGGCCAGACTCTGAGCATCTGTGTGGGCATACTCCTCAATCTCAAGAAGGGCCAGGAGTTCCATGGATTTGTCACGAATTGCTTTCTCTTCCTTCCAGGTCCAGGGCATTCGAAACATGGAAGCAAGAAAGCCACCACTTGACTGCACATGGCGACCCACCATAACATTTTCAAGGGCCGTCATGCCGCTGAACATTTTGATATTTTGAAATGTTCTGGCCATACCCAGAGCCGCCACCTGATATGGTTTTTGCTTCTTCAGCTCACGCCCCTGAAAGCTTACAGAACCAGATGTTGCGGGGAAAGTCCCTGAGATCATATTAAAGAGAGTTGTCTTCCCGGCACCGTTGGGCCCAATGACTGCCTTAATCTGTCCAGGTTCCACCTGAAACGAGACATCATTCACAGCAAGGAGCCCACCGAACCGTTTACTCAACTTGCTTATTTCCAAGAGTGCCATATCACTTTGCCCCCTTTTCTGTGTCAGTTTTACCACATCCCAGCACCTGTTTCAGACGATGGCGGATATTCAGACTCAGGATACCGTTTGGAGCAAAAAGCATTATTACTATCAAAATCAGACCGAAAACAGCATCGTCATAGGAACCAAAGACACCACGGAGCGAGAGAAAGTTGAGGATAATCGCCATCAGTAATGTTCCCCAGAGATGGGCCATCCCTCCAACAGCAACAATGGCCACATAACGGACAGATTTCATAACCCCTGCCTCTGAGGGTCCTATCCCGCCGTTATAATGGGTGAGAAAGACTCCGGCAACGGCAGCAAAAACGGCGGAGAGAACAAAGGTCTGCAGTTTAAAACGGGAGGTATTGACTCCCATGGCATCGGCAGCCTCGTCGGATCCGTGGATACCTCGCAGGGCTCTCCCCACTCGGGAATCAATGAGGTTAAGAAGGAGAACCATACCAATAAGCAGCAGGCCCCAGGCGATATAATAATTTTGTACCCGATCTGCAAAATTTCCACTGACACTCAGACCGGGCAGGAGGACAAAAGCAGGGACCTCGGATATACCATCCGCCTCACCAAAATACTCCAGTGCAAGGGCCACCCGATAGATAATAATCCCAAAACCAAGGGTGGCCATGGCCAGATAATGCCCTTTGAGTTTGAGCACCGGAATACCAATAAGCACAGCAATAAGGGCGGCAGCACAGACAGCGACAATAAATGCCACCCAGGGTGACACAACGAGCAGGGACCCACCATAGAGATCGACACCTGCCAGAAGCATTCCGGCAGAATCCATAAAAGTGACCAGAGCGGTGTCCTGGTAGGGAAGCAAGCTGTGGGTGGTAAGGGCTGCTGAAAGATAGCCGCCAATGGCAAAGAATCCGGCATGGCCAAGGGAAATCTGACCGGCATAGCCCATAAGTACGCATAACCCTATAATAAGTAAGGCATAATAGGCCGACATGGTCATCTGGGTCAGATAATACATGGTATCCGTGGCACTGGTCAGGAGATGGACTCCGATGACCA
>JAOZKX010000298.1 GCA_029935135.1 Desulfocapsa sp. | reverse complement strand
TGATTAAAGAGTGCGTACGCCACCGCAGTGCAGGGTTCCATTACGGTAAGAACACCATTCACCCGATTGGTAATTTCACCTGCCCAGGGGCCATATTCTGCAAAGACATAACTCATCATGCCCATCCCCTTGGTGTCGGTCATAAACTCTGAACGATAGCCAAGCAGCCCCCGAGTCGGGATTTTAAACTTCAGACGGGCCATACCATTTTCGGTGGTCATCTCTTCCATCTGTCCACGCAGTTTGCCAAGTTTTTCTATGACAGCGCCCTGATACTTCTCATCCACATCAACAGTCAACTCTTCATAGGGTTCCAGGGTCTGTCCGTCTTCTTCCCGCAGAATTACCTGAGGACGTGTCACCTGCAGTTCATAATCTTCCCGCCGCATCTTTTCGATGAGAATAGAAAGATGCAATTCACCGCGTCCGGAAACCCGAAATCCAACACCGTCGGTCAGATTCTCAAACCTAAGGGCAACATCTGCTAACACCTCACGCTCCAGACGCTCACCGATATGACGTGAAGTCACAAATTTCCCCTCTTTCCCGGCAAAGGGTGAATCGTTGGGAATAAAATTCATGGAAATGGTGGGCGGATCGATGTCAATAAGAGGTAGAGGCTGGGGATCATCGGGATCGGTAAAGGTAACCCCGACTGTGACATCACTCATTCCAGCAACAGCGACTATTTCCCCGGTTGTTGCCATTTCCGTTGGTATTTTTTCATCACTGGAAAAACGATAGATCTTTGTAATGCGAACCGGCTTGATAGAACCGTCACGACGGGCAACCACAATGGGCTGATTGATCGACATAGTACCGTTTACAACCTTTCCGATACCAAGACGTCCAAGATAGGGTGAATAGTCAATGGTTCCTACCTGCATCTGCAAAGAAGCATCGGAGGAACCGGAAGGAGCCGGAATATGGTCCACAATCATTTGAGAAACGATATGCATATTGCCGCCATCCTCAATGGGATCAGTGTGTTCTTTTATGGCATACCCTTCTTTGGCCGAGGCATACACAATGGGAAAATCCAGAACATCGTCCGGAGCATTAAGTTTTACAAAAAGATCAAAGACCTGATCAACCACCCATTCACAGCGGGCAGCGGGTTTGTCAATCTTATTGATTACCACAATTACCGGAAGATGATTTTCAAGGGCTTTTTTCAAAACAAAATAGGTCTGTGGCATTGGGCCTTCCTGGGCATCGACTAGAAGCAGTGCGCCATCAGCCATACGCAGCACTCGCTCAACCTGACCACCAAAATCTGCATGGCCTGGAGTATCAATGATATTAATCCAGAAATCTTTATACTCGTAGGATCCGTTTTTGGCCGTAATGGTAATTCCGCGTTCCCGTTCCAGATCCATAGAATCCATCATCCGTTCCGCTACCTTCTCATTCTCCCTGAACATGCCAGAGTGCTTAAACAACTCATCTACCAGAGTAGTTTTTCCATGATCAACATGAGCAATGATTGCCACATTACGAATTTTATCCTGTTCCATCTTCAGCCTCTTACCAAACGATTCAGTCCTGTTTTAAACGGACTGCAAAATAAAAAAAGCACCCGTTTCAATACGGATGCCCCAGATGACTCCCAACAAAGAGAGCAAAAAAAACTTAATAGAATAACAAAACATCACAGGATTAGCAAGCGAATAAAAAAAACCAGCCTGTCTATCCGTAAAAATCACCTATTGCCTTTGGTAGTGCAGTTCTTCAGCAGTACCTCCCGCCACCAACTGCTTTTGATCTTTTTTCTCATTCAATAACAAATATACGACTATTGGCGTTCAATTTGTTATCCTGTTGAGAAAATGGCATACCCTTACTGTCTTTTGTACAAACCGTACCCCCTGTTCTTTACAAGGAGATGAACATCATGATAAAAGAAATTTTCATATTCCTTTCTGCTGTACTGCTGTTTGCTGTACCATCTGCTCAAACAGCAGACAGAGTCGTTGTCGTTCCCCTGGGATCCTCCAGCGATCTCTCCTCCGACTGGAAAGGGGACTGGACCACAGATACTTACTACGAGTCCGGGACTTTTGTGCAATTTAACGGCAGCAGTTATGTCTGCACCACCGGTCACACCTCTTCGAATCCAGACGACCCGGGTTCAAGCCCGTCTTTATGGTCATTAATGGTAGCCAAAGGAGACACTGGCCCTCAGGGAGAAATCGGTCCATCAAAGTTTGATGCCTGCAAAGACCTGCTCGGTATTCCCGGTATTATTATCAACGATGTTTGTCTGTTATCTTACGACAACACACTCTCATCAACATGGGCGGCAGCCACAACAGCGTGTGGATTAAAAGGTGGTGATCTTTGCTCCGTGAGCCAATATCACATCTTACGAGCCAATGAACCTGATATTTTTGCCCCTGAGCGTCCCGTTTGGTCGAACGACTTTTCAGACAATGACGCTTCAACAAAAGCTGTCGCCCTACACTCCTCAGACGACGCCAGCAGCTCACTGTTGTATTCATATGGGTGCTGCGGAACCCTGCAAGCAGAACCGTACCACAGTCTTGCCCAGTCCATTAACGGCATCCCGGTGAACTGGATACAGCCCAATCAAGATACCACTTTTCTTGCAGCCGCTACTATTTGTGCCAGCATTGGCACAGACCTGTGCACAAAATCTCAATATGCCGCCTTGGCCCTTCCTATTCTTGCCGGTAAACAAGTCTATACCAATGAAATGAGTGACAATGATGCCAATTACTTTAACTCTATCATTGGCAATGCCGCAGATAACACGACCTCAACTCTCCTCTACGCCTTTGCCTGCTGTGGCTCTGCCCGCCCTCTGGATTACAGCTGCAATAATGGGACAATGGTTAATGGTATATGCGTCAAGAGTATCCATGATACCGAGGACACCCTCTTTATAGCTGCAGCCCAAAGCTGCGCTGCCCTTGAAGCAGACATATGCAGTAAAAGTCAGATGCAGGTTATACGAGACAGCGGCAGCTTTGCCAGCAGCTGCTGGACAAGTGACGGTGCAGACAATGACAGCAGGCGTGTGGGAGGGCTAACCAGTGAGCAACCGGATAACCCAAATCCCCTGGTGGATCTTATGGGATACGCCTGTTGCCAATAGATTGAACGAATCAGGTGAGAGGCCACTGCATATACCCTCATTTACCAGGCAAAGACATCCTCTGCCAATCCTGAAACGGAGAGCAGGAAAAGGACGCTACAGCGTGACTCAATTAGCGCTGTGGAGGGCAGCTTCCTTCTCAATGGCCTGGATTCGCTGGAGCACTGGTGGATGGGAGTAATTGAGAAAAACATTGAGCGGATGGGGAGTCAGGTTGGAGAGGTTATGGAGGCTAAGTTTTTTCAGACCGCCGACCAGATCCTCTCCATTGTTCGTAGTGGTCACCGCCCATGCGTCCGCTTCGTACTCATGCTTTCTGGAAAACAGGTTAAAGAAGATGGAGAGCAGGCTGGAAACGGGAGCATACAGAAAACCGAAAAATATCAGGCCGGCATAGATGGAGACATGCTCCATACCGAATGCTGCAAAGAGCATCTCGTTACCAAGAAAGAGA
>JAOZKX010000297.1 GCA_029935135.1 Desulfocapsa sp. | reverse complement strand
CCTTTGCCTCGGCTTCTGCCAGTCGGCTAAATATATTCCCGGCCTTGCTTATGATGCTCTCGGCAAGAGTGCTTCTGCCTAGCAGGGTGAGGATATCAGGGAGATGGCGAAATTGCTGTTTGGAGGGGGAGGTGATAACAACCTGCTTACAGCTGATTCCAGAGCGTATTTCATCTCTAACAGTGAGTGTGAAATCCACGCCCTCTATTCTGGCAAGTTCCTGCTGCAGCACTTCTTCTTCAAGACCGGCATGCAGCAAGGCGCCAAGGAGCATATCTCCGCTGATTCCGGAAAAGCAATCCAGGTAGGCAATGAAAGAGGGAGCACTCATGGAGCTATTGGGCAGCAGTGAATTTCTGCCCACCTGCCAGGGACTGGCCGCAGAGATAGGCTTCCACAGACATGCGTTTTTTTCCTTCCGGTTGGAGTTCACCGACACACAGCACCCCTTTGCCGGTGGCGATATAGAGCCCGGAGCGATCTGCCTGGACAATGGAGCCTGGCATCATATCCGAACCTATCTCACTTACCAGAGGTGAAAAAAAGCGAAACCGTTTGCTCTCAAGAAAGCTGTACGCAGTGGGCCAGGGATCCATACCACGGATAAAGCAATGAATTTCTTCAGCTGATTTATTCCAGTCTATGCAGCCATGTTCTTTCTTTAACGGCGGAGCCTCGGTTGCCAGGCTGTGATCCTGCTGGATGGGAGGGAGCTGATCCTTTCTCAGAAGATTAAGGGCCTGCAGCAGAGCCTTTCCGCCAAGATCGGAGAGTTTTGTAAAGAGGCTGCCGGCTGTTTCATCCTCTGTCACGGGAATGGCAGCTGGCAACAGCATATCGCCGGTATCCATTCCCACATCCATCTGCATAATGGTGACTCCTGCTTCCTTGTCCCCACAGAGGATTGCCCACTGGATGGGGGCTGCACCGCGGTGGCGGGGAAGCAGAGAACCGTGAATATTGATACAGCCAAGAGCAGGGAGGTCCAGTATGCTGGATGGCAGGATACGACCGTAGGCGGCAACGATAATGAGATCCGGTTGGTAGGAACGCAATGTATCTGCAAATTCTTCGGTTTTGATTTTCGTGGGCTGGAGAACAGGGATTGCTGCAGTTTCTGCCAGAACCTTCACCGGTGGTGGACTCAGCTTTTTCCCCCTGCCTTTGGGGCGATCCGGTTGGGTTACGACGGCAACAACATGATCAGGTCCGTCAATCAGTGCCTGCAGGGCGGGCACTGAAAAGTCCGGAGTTCCCATAAAGATGATACGAAACTGTTTATCTGCCATGATTACCCTTTTTTTGCTGCAAGTTGTTTTTTGATTTTTTTCTTATACAGTGCTCTTTTCAGGGTGGAGAGATGATCCAGAAAGAGGATGCCATGTAAATGGTCTATTTCATGCTGCATTACCACTGCAAACCTGTCTTCTGTGGTGAAGGTATGGGCTGCACCGCTGGTATCCTGATAGTGTACTGTTACTTTCTGACTTCTCTTCACAGAAGCAGTGAGATCAAGCACTGAAAGGCAACCCTCTTCATCTACCTGGCTTCCCTCTCTTTCTGTGATCTCGGGGTTAATCATCACGGTGAATTTCTGCTCATCTTCTTCTTTGGAAACATCAACAACGATCAGTTGAATGGATTCACCTATCTGCGGTGCGGCCAGGCCAATGCCGGGGGCATCGTACATGGTTGCCGCCATATCGGAAATCAGCTCTGTGAGGGAGTCATCAAATATAGTAATTTTTTTTGCTTTCTGTCTCAGGATCGGGTCCGGAAATATTAAAATTGGGCGCAGGCTCATAGCTGTATTGTTACTATTTTAGAGGATTAGTAAAGGTTGCCAATAAGATTAAATGTACCATAGGGCGTGTAATTACGCCATCAAAGTTGTTTTCCAATGTGATTTGCACTACTGTCTGTTGTCATCACCTTGGGGACTCTTTACAGTAGTAATACATACAAATAGAGAATCAATGGGCTTTTATTAAACCATCAGAGAATGATATGATCGTATTAGTTTGTATACTTTTAGCTAGCTACTTAATAGGGGCAATCCCTTTTGGACTCTTATTTGGCCGTGCTGCAGGAAAAGATGTCCGGCGGTCCGGCAGTGGTAATATCGGGGCCACCAATGTTGCCCGTCTCCTGGGGAAAAAACTGGGCATCCTGACCCTGCTCTGTGATGTGGCCAAGGGATTTCTGCCGGTCTATATTGCTTCCATTCTCTTGCCGAAAACAGCCAATTATGAACTGTATGTTGCCTTGAGCGGGCTGGTAACGGTACTGGGACATATGTTCTCAGTCTATTTGAGATTTCAGGGAGGGAAGGGGGTTGCCACTGCTCTTGGGGTGTTTCTCTTTTTCTCCCCCCTTTCTGTTCTTTTTGCTCTTTTGCTTTTTCTGGTAGTGGTTCGTGTTTCAGGATTTGTTTCTGCCGGGTCTCTTGCTGCAGCTGCTCTGATCCCTCTGTTTATCTGGATGCTGGATGGAAGCAATGCTGTTCTGGTGGTTGCAGGCGTGATTGCAGCGCTTATCTGGATCAAGCATAGTGCAAATATTGGCCGTTTGTTGCGAGGTGAGGAAAAAAGCCTGAAAAATAAGGGGGCGAGATGACCACAAAATCAGAATGGCAGGAAGTTCTTGAGGCAAAAGAACTGTTAAATCTGGGCGATCGGGCTACCCTTGGAGAAATTAAGCGCAGTTATCGGCAGAAGTGCAAGGAGTTTCACCCTGACATTGTGGGAAATGATAAGGCAAAAGGTGATATCATGCGCAAGTTAACCAGATCCTATGACCTGCTTATAAATCATTGCAGGCAGTTTCGTATTCCATTGGTTCCGGGGGATGGTGATGCGGTGGAGGCTGATGACTGGTGGATGGATCGATTTGGGCAAGACCCGCTCTGGGGCAAAAAGAAGTAGCAGGTCTGGCAGAGGGCAGAAGGAACTGATGTTTATGCGGAAACAACAGTTCCGGCTTATGACAACTCAGGTTCCGGAAAGAAAGACATGCTCTGGAAGGAGCGGGGTAATTTCACCGTCTAGTTTGACATATGTTTTATGGTCTGCGCCGATGTATGTGTCTACCAGGCGTCTCATTGATGGTAAGCCCTGTCCCAATTTAGCAAGGATAAAGCCTTTGCCGGATGGTTGGAATTGATTGTCTGCTAAACCCATTGTGTTCCCCTCTTTTGTGTTTTCTTGTTTTCGGGTGTTCTGACCCGTTGACTGTTCCTAACTTCTTTTAGAGCAAGTTGTGTGCCATGTTGTCAGGTTTTCCGTAAAAGAGCGAAAGTTGTTTAGTTCATGTTTAACAGCTTTCAGCTTGTTTTGAATGGTAAGGGGATATAGGTAATACAGAGTCAAATCGGCAAAACATAAAGTTTTTATTTGATAAAACATGCAATTTCAGTGGAACCAGCATCCACTATTTCCATAGTGGATGCTGGAAGAAGCTCCACCAGTGATATCCGTGGAATGGTTAGGATTACCAACAACCTCTTTCTCTTTGAGGCAGCATTCTGAGGAGAGAAAGATGAGATTGTTCAGCTTTTGCAGGTGCTCCATGAACCTGAGCGGGCACCAACACAAAAATCATATATGTGGA
>JAOZKX010000296.1 GCA_029935135.1 Desulfocapsa sp. | reverse complement strand
TGATTAGCGGTGGGGGTGTCATCACCATCTCCACACACAACCATACCATTGATGAGACAGCAGGCAATGAACATCTTCTGCCATATGGGATATATGCTGTAGTTGATGTCTGTGATACCGGCTCCGGAATTTCGCCAATAGACCTTGAGCATATATTCGAACCCTTTTATACAAAAAAGATTATGGGCAAAAGCGGCACCGGGCTCGGTCTCACCGTTGTCTGGAATACCATGGAAGCCCATAGGGGGAAGGTACATGTAGAGAGCAGTAAGAACGGTACCTGCTTTCAACTCTATTTCCCTGTGAACGAAGAAAAGATCATCGTTCAACATGCCAACCAGCCGCTGGAAAATCTTAATGGCAAGGGGGAGCAAATTCTTATAGTGGACGATGAGCCAGAACTAAGAGATATCGGTAGTCAAATGTTACAGATGCTGGGCTATACAGTTTATTCAGTATCCTCTGGTGAAGAGGCCTTTACTTTTGTACAGGACAAACAGGTTGATCTACTTATCATTGATATGTTTATGGAACCTGGAATAAACGGCCTGCAGACATATGAAAAGATACTTTCCCTGCACCCTGAGCAAAAGGCCGTTATTGCCAGTGGTTTTTCCGAAAGTGATGATGTAAAGGCTGTTCTCCGACTTGGGGCAAGCGGTTTTATAAAAAAACCATATTCAAGTAATCAGCTTGGACAAGCCGTTAAAAAAGCATTACACGGTGAACATTAGAGAACAATTCGTTTTTCCAGTACCTGCAAATCTTCCCAGGTTGCTTTTTTCATCTCAGGATTTTGCAATAAATATCCTGGATGGAATGTGGGCAGCACAGGGATTTTCTGGCCATCGAGACTCGTATAGCTATGAAACCGTCCCCGAAGTCTGGAAAGAGGGTGGGAGAGTTGCAGAACTGCTCTGGTTGCCACCATTCCCATGGTGCAGATAAGTTTTGGGCTGGCGGCTTTAATCTGGCGTTGCAGATAGGATGCACAGGCATCAATGTGGGCTGCCTGGGGTTGCGTTCCAGGACCGACACTGCACTTTATAACATTGGTAATCAGCACCTCTTCCGGGGCAACATGAATAGCAGTTAGCATTCGAGACAACATCGCATCTTCCTGGGTACCAAACACAGCTTGACAGCCTGCTGCTCCGGATGCTTCAGATTCCGGCAGCCAATGCCCAATAAGCATAAGGCGAACATCCGCCCCACCACCAGACCCGCAAACGGTACACTTTCTTTGATTTGCCAGCTCACAGCTTCTGCACTGAGCAACTTCAGTTTTGATTTCAGCAAGAACTGCCTGGTCACTTACAGAGTTCTCAGGCTCCTCTCCAACATCCTTTACGACAATGGAAGAGTGAGAGGAAGGTTTGATGGGTACATGAGGGGGAGTTTTTTGTTCACTGATTGCAAGAAACGAGGAGAGTTCAGAGGCTGCAGGGTAACCAGTTACAGAACCAGTCTGGTGACAGCGCAGTACAGCTCGAACATCGTGTAAAAATTGCAGGACTTCTTTTTCCATTGACCTTGTATTACTCTCCACTATTTTCTCCCTCCATGGTACAGACATCAGGAAAAAGAGAAAAGTCGCTTGACAAATTAAGCTAAAGATAAAATAGTATTCATGTTACCATCTGTAATAACATATTCGATACCGTAAGGTCTTGCCACAAACGTACCAGTTTTTTTATAGCACAGGAGCTGCAAATGCCTATTTATGAATTCCACTGTGAGGAATGCAACAAAGACTTTGAACATCTGGTCCTTATTGCCTCAGCAGTTGACGGATTGACATGCAAACACTGCAACAGTCCAAACATCAAAAAAATGATCTCCACAACCAGCAATCAACCTGCTAAAGGTGCTGCCATTCCGGCGGGTGCTCTTTCCGGCTGCTCATCAAGCTCCGGATTTTCCTGAGCATAATCCAGCAAGACCCGTGCGGTCTTATTGCAAAACAGAGGGGATACTTTTCATCGAAAAAGTATCCCTCCTATTTCTTTTTCTTCCCCTTGGAAAAATCAAACACCATCTCGTTGTCCTTCAGCATGCCATGCTCTTCCCGGGCAACCTTTTCCAGATATTCCTGATCATTTTGTAATCGTTCCACATCCTCTGCAAGTTCCTGATTATCCTCCAACAACTCTTTTTCTCTTTCCTGTAAAACAGCCAGGTGTTTCTTTTGCTGATGAAGAACATACAGACCATTCCCGGGAGCAAATATAATCCACAGAAGAGCGCAGCAGATAATCACCACAATAATCCGATAAAGTCGTTTTCGCTGCATCGGCGAAAGAACTGTTTTTGGCCGCTGGTTCATGCTATTCTACCGACAAGTTGCATATATTTTTTCCTGGAGCCATACTCTCTTCTGTCATACATCATGAAAAATAGAACCGTAAAACCAATTTTCCTTGTCAGTGCCTGCCTGACAGGACTGTGCACCCGATATGACGGAAAAACAAAACCGGATGCCAGCTGTCTTCATTTTCTTCAAGATAAAATTGTTATTCCCGTCTGCCCGGAACAGCTTGGAGGACTGCCGACACCCCGCTCACCGGCTGACATTATAAATGGTGACGGCTATGATGTTCTCCACGGCAATGCCCGGATACATACCGAAAACGGAGAAGATGTCAGCCAGGCCTTTATCCATGGCGCCAAACAGGTACTGCAACTGGCAAAACTTCAAGCAGTCGACGGTATCTGCCTTAAAGCACGAAGCCCGTCATGTGGAATATCCGGTACCATCGGCGTTACGGCTGCACTCCTTAAAGAACACGGGTACCCTCTCCACGAGTTCTAACAACAAGAAAACCTGTTATTCAATACGCATTATCTTAAGAATAACAATTCCGGCTTCGTACAACAGGTACAGGGGCCCCCCCATAAGAAGCATATTCACCACATCTGGCGTAGGAGTCAACAGGGCTGACAAAACAGCAATTAAAAGAACAGCATAGCGTCTGTTTTTCTCAAAGAAACTCCGGGTGAAAACACCTACCTTGGCCACAAAAACCATAAAAATGGGCAATTCAAAAATAACCCCGAAGGCCAGAATAAAGATAGTGGTAAAATTGATAAATCGGCCAATGGAGATAACAGGTTGCAGGTTCTCCGAACCAAATCCCAGGAGAAACTTAATACCAAATGGAAGTGTGATAAAATAACAGAACATGGTGCCTGCATAAAAAAGGAGACAGGTGAAAAGAATAAAAAAGAATAACTGACTTCCCACCACCCCAAAAGGTTTACCAATCGCACGCCATAGCACAGCCATAAACCAAGGCATCAGACCATAGAGAGCAGCAAAAAGAGACAGTTTCACATGGGCCAGAAAAGGGCCTGCCACAGAAAAAAAATAGAGTTTATCTGCCAGATGATCCTGAGCCAGCAGCAACAGTTCCGAAGAAAGAAAAAAGATCGCTCCTGCTACCACAATCAGGCTTAAGCCCAGGGCCCGCACAGATTTTCTCAGTTCTGTAAGAAAAATTACCAGCGTTGTATATTTGTCCATCGGGAAAGAATCAGATTGTTCAAGCATTCATGTTCGTCTTATTGAAAAACGGTGTAGCGTGTAAGATAGCAGATGACTTTTAGAAAAGCAATTTGATAGAGGTTGATTTCAATC
>JAOZKX010000295.1:1781-3652 GCA_029935135.1 Desulfocapsa sp. | reverse complement strand
CGACAACCCATTTATTTTCCAAGTCTTCCACCACCGGGATTTCCTCAATGCCCTTTACATCAAAGAGCTGCATGGCAGTATAAAGTGAGTCATCCGGGGTAAGCATGATAACATCCCTGCTGCAGATACCACCCACCAGATAACAGACTCTTTCTTCTTCAGCTCTGTGCAGGATATTTTTCACATCCTGCATGGAAATGATACCAGTCATCCTGCCGGAATCATCAACCACCGGGAAGTAGAAGCCCTCTTTGGCCATTCTGAAGATTTCAAGGAGGTGGTTGATGTTGGCACGTTCTGAAATAAAATCGACATCTTCAGTGATGGCTTTACCTACTCGGATGGATTTCATGATCGCAGCTTCACGACCTTCGTGGATATCTATGCCTTCCCGGGTAAAGTCTACGGTATCAATGGAGTCTTTGTTGAAGCGTGTGGCAACCATGGTGCCAATGATGGAGGTGAGCATAATGGGAATAATGATCATATAATTCCCTGTCATCTCAAAGAGAAGGAAGATGGCGGTCATGGGTGCATGGGTTGAGGCGGCAAGGAAAGCACCGATGCCAACAGTGGCGTATGCTCCAGGGTCTGCTGTGACATTGGGGAGCAGGGTATGGGCAACATGACCAAAACAACCGCCTATCATGGCCCCAATAAAAAGAGCAGGTGCAAAGACACCACCAGCTCCCCCTGAGCCAAGGGTGATTGCAGTGGCAAAAATTTTCATAAAGATCAGTGCTAGAAGGAGAAGGATAGCACCCTCACCATTGAGCACTTTTTCAAGGAATTCGTACCCGTCACCCATAATTTGAGGATAGAAAATACCCATACAGCCAATCATGAACGCACCGGTAATGGGCTTTATCTGCGGGTGAATGGGGAGCGTTTCATACTTGTCTCTGACCCAATAGAAAATATGGATATGGAAAACGGCCACAAAGCCGATAAGGAGGGCCATCAGACTGTACAATGGCATCTCTACAAACGGATTAACCATGTTGTAATGTGGTATGGGAAAAGCTGGTGTTGCCCCGTAATAAGCTCTTGTGACGACTGTTGACAAGGCAGAGGCAATTACAAGTGCGGCAAAGGAAGATATCTCAAAAGTACCAAGCAGGACGATCTCGGAAGCAAAAAAGATTCCGGCAATAGGGGCATTAAACATACCGGCAATACCGCCTGCTGCTCCTGCTGCAATGTACACCTTCATCCGGCTTCCGGATACTCTAAAAAATTTACCAACCTGAGAACCTGCCGCACCGCCGATGGCGGCAATGGGCCCCTCGACTCCTGCAGAGTTTCCGGTGCCGATGGTAAGTGCTGTGGTTACAATTTTTAAGAATATAGTCCTTGCTTTGATATAGCCGCCTTCCAGATTGACCTTGCGTAGGAATTTGGTAAATCCATAGCCATTGACCTCTCCGGGGAAGAGAAGTGAAAGGGGGATAAGGAGGATCATGCCGCTCATCGGGATAAGGGGCAGGAGGAGAAGGTTCCAGCCGCCTTGTTCTATACCAAGTAAACTCTTACCGCCATCAAAGAAAATGGCGTGAATCCAATGAACGACGGTGCGAAAAACAATATTACACAATCCAGCCATGAGCCCGATAAATGTAGCAATGAGCATCATGTGGGTGTTTTCACCCGGTATGAATTTGCGCAGTTGAAGCTTCATTGTTTTGCCGGTACCTTGCAACCAATTGATTCGGCCTGTTTAAGGAAAAAATTGTCAGTCATTCCTGCAATATAGTCGCAAGCCATGGCTGCAGGAGAATGTGTTTCCAGGTAAGAAGGGTCCATATCTGTCATAAGATCAACAGGGCCTGTGGTGTTCCCCTCTTTTATCTGCTGTTGATACTGAGAAAAGA
>JAOZKX010000295.1:0-1771 GCA_029935135.1 Desulfocapsa sp. | reverse complement strand
GTTTTTGTTCGTGGGTGCAGGTAGATGTGTGTATAGTTGAATTCTTTGAGCTCTTGCAGGCAGTCGGCGACATCATCTGAAAAACCGATATATCCCTCTGTCTTATCATCGTCTGGAACAAAACTGTTGGCTATAAGGTCTGTTACAAGGGTATAGACGATTTCACCATTCCCGTTACCAAGAAGTGTCTGGGCGTTGTTCGGGATATCGTTTCGTTGAATAAGGCCGAGGAGAATGGCATCTTCGATGTCTCTGCCTATATAGGCGACGGTATCTGCCATACGAACAACACATCCCTCAAGGGTCATGGGGGAAAGTTTAAGGTCTGTTTCTCGTTTTTTCTGTTCCAGTTCCCTGTCAAGATCTGAAAAATCTTTAGCAGCAGAAGGAGAGATTCGATTTGCATGAACTTCGCCGTCATGACAGAGGATTCCATTAAGAGTTTGCAGGCTGAGATTCCAGCCGCGACCTTTTCGTTCAAGATGGTCAAGAAAACGAACAGACTGGATGTTGTGCTGGAAGGCGGGCAGGTCGTTTTTAATGCAAAGCTCAGCAAGAAAATTCTCTCCATCGTGGCCGAAAGGGGCGTGTCCGATATCATGTCCAAGGGCAATGGCCTCGATTAAATCCTCATTAAGGGAAAGAAAGCGGCCAATGGTCCTGGCAATTCTGGAAACCAGTTGCACATGCAGGACACGATGAGTGATGTGATCATTGGAAACGAGGCAAAATACTTGAGTCTTATCAATATATCTTGTGTAGGCACGGGAATGGATAATACGGTCGGCGTCCAGGGCAAATGCCTGGCGATAGGCAATGCGTTCCTCGCTGCTGCGGCGAATGGCCTGTGAGCTGCGAGTTGCCGCATATGAAAATCGTTCTTCTTCCATCCTATTTAAATGGTCAAGGGTGGAGAGGAGAGTATTTTGTGAGGTTCCTGCCAGCATGGTAAAGGTAACTTATGTTGGGATAGCAATTATTCTCAAAAAAAGAATTTCTACAAAACTTACTATTATACCAGCTTTAGAGGAAAAAGCACCGTTTGCTGAAAAAAGATTTATGGGATTGCCCTTTTTAAGGGCAGAAAGCAATGAAGAAAAGATAGTTTTCTTTCAAGATGAGTATGTTAGGGTATCATGCCTTGAGAAACAGAACATTTACTGCGATTATTTTAGATAAAGGAATCTATTGTGGATATTTCCATCGAATATTGTACCAGTTGAAACTATAAGCCTCGTGCTTCCAGTCTGGAAGCGGAATTGAAACAGAAACTGGATGCCAATGTTGAACTGATTGCCTCATCGGGTGGTGTTTATGAAATAATGGTGGGCGGGAAAACTGTATTTTCCAAAAAAGAGTTGAACCGTTTTCCCGAAGATGGTGAGATAATTCGATTGCTGGGTGATTGAATGTTATGCCTTTGGGGTCTTGCAGGAAGACATACAGGCGGAACAGTTTGCTCTGGTTGTGCCGCGTTCGCAATATTCGGCAAAACCCTGCAGGAGGTCGTCACCGCCGCGAGGGCAGGCCTGGAGGAAGTCTATAAAGGCAATCATCCGCTTAATGACTTCAGGAGGAGCAGCGTGTTCCACTTTGCAGGCGCCTTCTTCTGCAGTCTTTTCATCAATAGCCAGGACTTCTGTAAAAAAACGTTTTAATGCTTCATGTCTGAATATAACATCTTCTGCTGTTTTTTTTCCAAGGGCTGTTAGTGTGATGGGTTCATAGGGCTCGTAATTGATCAGTTCTTTTCTGGAAAGCAGACGAAGGT
>JAOZKX010000294.1 GCA_029935135.1 Desulfocapsa sp. | reverse complement strand
GCCGCCAGCTGCCATCAAAACCGTTGGCTATGATCTTTACGACAGCGCAGTAGATAACGACACACTTCTAGACAACATGGGGTGGAGCAACAGCAACACACTTCCCAAAAGACCCCTCATTGACAATGTGGATAACCTGGAATTTCTTTACACCATAAACGATGGAACTAACGCAATCAATACAATGACCACCACTCCCGCCTCGGGACAAGTACCTTTTATTAAAGCAGTGACCGTCACCATGCTCTTGCGCAGCAAAATGAGCCATGAGGCAACTGGTGTTGTGGATACCACAACTTACCGAACACCATTTGGCAGGGTCTGGGGACCATTTGATGATGGATTTAAACGACGACTGAACTCATTTACCGTTTCCTGTCGCAATATGGAGTTATAATATGCTGATGAATGAAAGAGGCTTTACACTGATAGAAACAATGGTAGCATCCGTCGTTCTTGGGATTGGGCTTGTAGGGCTCTGGACCATGCAGATTGCCTCCATTGACAGCAACAGTAAATCCTATGTTGATGCCACAGCCATATTTGATGGGACTGAACAGGTAGAAATATGGATGGGTCGCCTGTACAGCCATATGGATCTCACTGATACCAATGGTAATGGAACAAACAGAGACAACGACTTCAATGGCATTGACGATACGCAGATAGCCAGTGTAGCTCCCAATAACTATCGTGTTAATAACTGGGTGGAAAACAACCTCGCAAGTGCTAACTACGGTCTCAATGACTATCCGGGATGCAGCCAGGTAAACCAGTCGCTGGTACCAGGATGTACCGATCAGGCAGCAGACCATACCCTCACAACGACAGATGGTACCGTTATTTACTGGAATGTGGCCATCGATTATCCGGTTGAATACACCAAAACGACTCGTATCCATATGCTACGCCCACTGGAAGGCTTCAATCCAATCACCTTCGACTATATCAAGGAGGAAGGAATCTAATGATTACTCTGACTGTACCTTTAAAAAACCGGGAACAGGGATTTGTTCTGGTGACGGCCATGGTATTTCTCCTTGCCCTGACCCTGCTTGGTATCCTGGCAATGCACAACAGTTCATTTGAACGCCTTTTAGGAGGAAATGAGCGACTGCAGACAGAAACTTTTTATCGGGGAGATTCTGGTATTGCCGCAGCCATTGGCCTGCTGGGAATGAACATAGAAGAGAAAGGTTTTTCATCCAAAGAGGCTCGTAATATGCGTGGTGTCGGCTTTGATGCAGCGTACAATCCCAATCCCACCTTTTACATGTCCCCTGATATTACTGATCCAACTGACCGAAATGCGACGCTCAGAATATTTTACAACGCAAACATTGCTGACCTGAATAGTGATGGTGCTACTGATACAGTAGATGACGGCATATTATTCAAACAAAACGCCCTGGGCCAAAATGGAACGGTATACCGTGATGCGTACTATCCACGAATGGTGTCACTCGCAGGAAACCTTACTGTTCCCACTGCACCACCCACCACCAGCATCCGAATTGATGCTCAGGACGCCACTTTTGCAGACGGCAGTGCCATCCAGTCCAATGAAGGTTACCACGGTCTTGGTGCCGGGGTTGCCAGTGGCGGAGCCGAAAAATTATACGACAGTCGCTCAAGACATGACAATGTCAACAACGCTGTTGCCCAGATGCATACTCAATGGCGACATATCATTAAATAATGAGGGAGAACACCCAAATGAAAGTAGTCACGATAAAATGTATTACCTTTTCCCTTCTTACTTTGTCTCTTACCCCTCTTTGCACTTATGCCGGGGAAAGCAGAACATTTTCCAGGGAAGAAGGGATTCTGCACTCGATTAGACATACTCCCGGAGAAAACACACAAATCAAATTGGATGACAATTGGTATCCAATTGAAAACAACACGACCCTCTATATGTGCGGTACAAAAAATGACGAAAAAGGGATTGCCGACCTCGCTGAATATACAGACTATCGAATCAGCTTATCCCCTTCTGGAACCGGAACATTTAATGAAATCCATATAATGTGTGAATAGCATATAAACAGCCTTTTTTTAGGAGCAAACCATGAAACTATCACGCACATATCTGATCCTCACCTGCCTCACTCTGTTATATTCCAGTCAGGCCGCTGCATCCACAGATGCGTTCTTCCCGGCGACGCCACTGATGCATCATTATTCCAAAGTGCCGTCATTTATCTCCGAAACGGAGAAACCGTCCACTATGATTATCCTGGATTCATCAGGCAGTATGCGGACCACAGCATATAATGAAGCCAGGACCTATACAGACGATAGTGACGACAACCGGTGCCGTACTACCGGTACTGGTTTTATCCCTACCAAAAAATATTATGGCTATTTTAACAATACGGCCTATTACACATGGGATGGAACAAATAACTATTTCCGAAAGGATGCTGCAGGGAACTGGAGCGGTAACTTTATGAACTGGATGCTTATGCGGCGCATTGATGTGGCAAAGCAGGTTCTCACTGGTGGAAAGACTGAAATAACTGACTCATCCATACTCCTGCCGCACAACAGTGTTGCCTACACCAGGTGGTGGCATTACGACGACACAAATGCCGTGGTGGATATCAATGGTGACTCAAACCATATGACACCCTACACTACTGGACCGTACTTCTACCAGGTGCGAATGAGTGGTGGTTACCAGCGCCTTGAAGTATGGCAGACAACAAATTTTTCCTACTCAAGCCGCTGTGGCAGAAATGCCTGGCGCGTCGCTACCAATTCAGGGTCACGCCAATTTACCGAATCTCTTCGTATAAAAGTAGCTCCGGAAGACCTTACCTACGATTCTGACAATGATGGTGTCAACGACACCCCTTCAGGACTGATCCAGAAAAACGGCAGTGATATCCGCTTCGGGCTAACCATATTTGATACAAATGATAATGATGCCAATGAAGATACCCCGGATATTAACGACAGAGATTACAACGGTGGCGAAGTTCAGGCCTATGTGGGCAGTTCTGTTGCCGATGTTGTCAGCAAAGTCAACGCCACTCCTGCAAACTCCTGGACACCACTGGCTGAGACACTTTGGTCTGTTACAGGTAATTATATGCAGCATAATGGCATATCAATGGACAATGGCCCCAGGTACGCTCTGGATGCCTATAATACTGGTACCGCCTTTGACCCCATGTATTTTAGTAACAGAAATGAATATGTTCATTGTTCCAAACCATTCGTTATCATGATCACTGATGGTGCTGCAACCATGGATGGATATATCCCAGCACCTCAAAGGACAGCAGGCAATGCCAGCCCTTTTAGCTCCGGCGGCTTTCTGGACAATGTTGCCTACTGGGCACACACCACTGACCTGCGCCCCGGGCTGTACAACGATGCCCCGGATGGTGATACAGACGGTGATGGATATGATGACAGTGACACAAACCAAGATGGAGATTTAACAAATGATGAAGACGACCGCCAGAGTATAATTTTCTATGGTGTTTTTGCCTTTGGTTCAGGCACGGCCTTGCGCAATGCTTCAATCAATGGATCTTTTATAGATAAAGACGGCAATGGCCTTCCTAACAGCTTGGCAGCTGAACTTGCTGCAGATATTGAAGATAAAGAGTGGGATTTTGATGGCAACTCAACTGCCACCACACCGATG
>JAOZKX010000293.1:3292-3698 GCA_029935135.1 Desulfocapsa sp. | reverse complement strand
AAAAAATTAAAAATATCCTGATAGGAGAGGGCGAGATTGTAGAGGGTGTCCACACTGTGGTCGCCTGCCTTGTAAGCCGATTCAAAAGAATCAATTGCTGCTTCTGTTAGTCGGAGACGCCTGAAATTAAGACCCCGATTATAATGGATATCCGGGTCTTGTGGAGAGAAAGCAGATGCCTGCGAGTAATGCTTTTCTGCTGCTGCAAAATCTTTTAAGTCAAAGAGTGCCAGGCCGCAATTAAAATGGAGGAGGGCGGACTCAGGCAGGACTCTCAGCAGTTCATTATACATTTCTATCGCCTGAACGATTTCTCCCTGTTCGTGGATTTTACAGGCTTCCTGAAAAAGTTTTTTTAATGTTTCAGGATCAGGGGGTGGAGAAAAAGATTTTTTTGTCATAGAAT
>JAOZKX010000293.1:2781-3282 GCA_029935135.1 Desulfocapsa sp. | reverse complement strand
ATAACTGGTTGTATTATGTAATGTTTATCATTTTGTAAGTCAAGTCCGTCTGTTTTCTCGTCGGATAGCACATATTTTACTCGGCTCAACAGGTTGGCAGGTATGGAAAAGACCAGAAGAAAAGAATTGATTGGTAACGAGGGAATGGTACTTCTCGATATGATTCGAAGGCTGAATCGTCGAAATGCTACTGACAATCTCCTGAAACTGATAGTGAAAACCCATCCAGCGGATATTGCCTGGGTTTTCCGGCACCTTAATGGGTCGGATCGTGCAGAAGTTTTTAACATACTTGTTCAGACGCCCCATGTTGGTGAGTTCTTAAGTGAACTTGATGACTCCATCATGGTTCCGCTTGTAGAAACACTTGCACCAAAGTTTATGGCAGTGGTGATGGGTGAAATGGCCTCTGATGATGCCGCCGATCTTATTGAGGCACTCCCAGAGGGTTTTGCAGCTGAAATCCGGAAACATATGGAAAAGGCTGACCGGGAAGAAGTC
>JAOZKX010000293.1:0-2771 GCA_029935135.1 Desulfocapsa sp. | reverse complement strand
GTCGATGAACTGCTGCAGTACCACCCGGAAACAGCAGGTGGACTCATGTCACCTGATTTTATGTATCTTGATGCAGAGTTAAGTGTGGGTGAGGCCATAGCCAAGGTACAAAAACGCAGTGAAGAAAAAGAGATGGTCTTCTATCTTTACATCACTTTTAGCGATGGAAATCTTGCGGGAGTTGTTTCCCTGCGTGAACTGTTGACCAACCCTCCAGATCGACAGTTAAAAAATATCATGCGGGAAAATGTAATAGCCGTGACCACAGATATGGATCAGGAGGAAGTCGGGCATATTATTTCCCAGTATAATATTCTTGCCGTTCCCGTGGTTGATTCCAGTTACAGGTTGATAGGTATTGTGACAGTGGATGATATTATCGATGTCATGCGTGAAGAGGCTACGGAGGCCTTTTTGCAAATGGCTGGTGCTGGTAAAGACAGAGAGATTTTGCTGAAATCCACCACCGAGAATGCAATGATTCGTGCACCATGGCTCTTTGCTTCCTGGTTAGGTGGTGTTATGGCTCTCTTTATTATTGGTGCTTTTGAAGAAGAGCTCAAGCAGGTTTTGGCTCTTGCTGCCTTTATCCCTATCGTTATGGGGATGGGTGGGAATATAGCCACCCAATCGTCGACTATTATCGTCAGGGGGATAGCCACCGGACGTATTAATATGGATGATATTTTTAAGGTTGTTTTTAAAGAGATGAAAGTCGGCATCATCCTGGGTGTTCTTTACGGCGGATTCCTTGGTGTTTTTGCGTATCTCGGATATGCTGAGCCAAAGATGCTTGGTGTTGTCGTAGGGCTTTCCATATTTTTTTCCATGGCTATGGCCGCCACAGTTGGAACATTTATTCCTCTTATTTTGAAACGCTTTGATATTGATGCTGCGGTTGCAACAGGCCCATTTGTAACCACATCAATTGATATTCTTGGTGTTCTCGCTTATTTTATGATCGCCAAGTTTTTCCTCAATCTCTAAAAAGTATTGCTGTTTATGTTTCGTTCCTCATCCGGAAAAGTTTCCCCGCTTGCAATTCTTGTCCTTTTGTTTCTTGGTGTATGGCTACTGCTTAATCCTCTGCAAAACAGCAGAAACAACAGAAACTGCTGAGCCTCGCGCCGTTACAGCACGAGGTGATCTTGCTGCAGATGAGAAAAATACCATTGAGCTTTTCAAAAATGTTTCACCATCAGTTGTCTATATTACGACTCTTGCCTTACGCAGAAATCTTTTTTCATTAAATGCTGTGGAGATCCCGCAAGGGACTGGCTCTGGCTTTGTCTGGGATGAACAAGGGCGTATTGTTACGAATTATCATGTGATCAGTGATGCCAGTCGAATAGAAGTTACAATGGCAGACCACAGCACCTGGAAAGCAGTTTTGATTGGTGCTGCGCCCGATAAAGATATTGCCGTGTTACAGATCAATACGCCGGGTTATTGGATTCAGCCCATTCCAGTTGGTGAATCAGAAAAGTTACTGGTCGGGCAAAAGGTTTTTGCCATTGGTAATCCCTTTGGGCTTGACCAGACCATTACATCAGGAATTATTTCAGCACTTGGTCGTGAAATTAAATCCATTACCGGTCGAATGATTCGAAATATGATCCAGACTGATGCGGCAATTAATCCAGGAAACTCAGGTGGGCCATTACTGGACAGTGCCGGGAGACTGATTGGCATGAATACTGCGATATTCAGCCCATCTGGTGCCTATGCAGGAATTGGCTTTGCTGTACCGGTGCGGGAAATCAACCGCGTTATTCCGTATCTTATTCGAAATGGCAGGCTAATCCGGCCAGGAATTGGAGCAAGTCTTGCTGATGCTCGGCTGGTCAGAGATTTGGGCCTGGAAGGTGTACTGATTCTTGGCGTGGAGGTAGGTGGTCCTGCTCATAAAGCTGGGCTAAGACCTACAAAACAATATGGGAATGAAATTGTTTTAGGAGATGTTATCATTGAAATTTCAGGAAACCGTGTTAGATCTTATGATGATGTTCGAACAGAATTGGAGCAGTTTCAGGTTGGAGAACAAGCTGTGGTAACCATTTTACGAGATGGGCAACAGATGAAAATTTCACTGCATCTTACTGCCCTTGATAATTGAATACTGGAAAAAGTCTGGAGAAAAAAATGTCAGTAAAACTCATTTTAACCCGTAAAAAACCTGAGACCTTCACTGGAGATCTGCTTGTCTGCTGTTTTGAGCACGATAAAAAGAAAAAAGTGAATCTGTCTGGAACGGTAGTACAAAAAGAGTTGAAAGGAGCAAAATCCCTGCAGGACTTTTCTGGAAAGGAAGGGCAGTCTCTGTTACTCTACCCTGACGGTGCTGATAAAAAGAAACTTCAGACAAAACGTTTGTTGCTTGCAGGATTAGGACAACAGGAGGCTGGCAACAGTATGGCAGGAAGGGAGAGATGTCGCTGTTGTGGTGGTTTGATTGCAACGAAAGCAAAAGAATACAAGGCTGCCAGATTATATTTTTGTCTGCCCAAAGTACAGGGGATGAAAACTGACGAAATATTGGAATGCTTAGTCGAAGGGTTGTTGCTTGGTGGCTATATTTTCACGAAATATAAAAAATCTGATAAAAAAACGAAGAGCGGAAGGGCAATAAAAGAGATACAGATATTCATCCCGGAAAGTGGGAAGAATCTTCGTAAAGCATTGCACCGCGCGAAAAATGCGGCAGAAGCAGGAATGAGCGCGCGAGATATGGCCAATGAACCGGGGAATGGCTGGACACCTGTAAGCTTTGC
>JAOZKX010000292.1 GCA_029935135.1 Desulfocapsa sp. | reverse complement strand
CGGAACCCCAGTTGCCGATTATTGAGGGGGCAGCAGGGTTGCTTATATCAACAATTCTCAGGTTGCTGCTGTCGGCCACGAATGCTGTTGTACCCTCGACAAACACATCTTTTGCCAGATCCAGATTGTCTTCTATCCCCAAAAGGGATGGGGCAACTGGGTTACTGATATCAACAAGTAGAAGGTGAGAGCTGACAATGGAAAGGTGTTGAAAAAGATACCGTGTCATATAGGCGGTATTGTTATCAATAAAGATTGAAGTCGCTGTGTAGTTTAAATAGTCGTCAGCAGTATTAAAGGAAGTAGAGTACCACGGGTCAAACGGGTTGCTTTCATTGAGTGTAACAACGATAATTCCCTCTGTATCTGAGGCGATATAGGCATAATTTCCGTTGAGGGCAATGGCCTGTGTATCCATCCCGGGAAGACTGAGAGTGGAAAGGATTGTCAGGTATGTTGTCGGAGTGTCTTTATTGACATCGATTCGGAGAAGTGTTTCACCACCGACAATATACGCTATGTTGTCCCTGATAAGCATATCACTGGCACCGATTGAAAAATCAACACCCTGTATCAGCACAGGATTGCTAGAATCACTGATGTCATACGCTTGAAGTGTGCTGCCGATGGAAAAGATACCGGAATCATCATATCGTTTGATTGTTACATAGGCCCTGTCATCAAGCACGGTAACATTTGAAACGCCGCCTTTGATATCAATGGTCCCACCGAAGGTGAGAGGAGCGGGGTTGCCAACATCAACGGCATGCAGTCCCGTATATCTATCCACTACAAATGCCAGGTTGTTTTGTACAACAACATTTTCAGCAAATGAGTTAACAGGCATGCCAGGCCTACGAGGAGTGGCAACGGTGCCGACAAGTACCGGTTTGGATGGGTTGGAGATGTCCATGGTCACCAGACCGCTGTTTCCGTCTGCGATATATGCCATATTTCCTTCAACGGTTATATCATTGGGATCACCGGGTGTGCCCGAAAAGCCAATAATCTCAGGTTCCATCGGGTTACTGACATCCACAACATGAAATCCTGGAAGGTCGGTCACATACACTAAGTTATCGACCGCCTGAAGGTCAGCCAGGTAAGTTATATCGATATGTCCTTTTGTTTCTGGAAAGTCTGGCCGGTAAAGATCGATAACAGTGATTCCCCCTTCTGCTGCGATATAGGCCGTATATTTTTGCACCGATACCCGCCAACAGGCAATCGTCACATCGGCTTTGCTTGAGTCTGGCAGGGCGTTGCTGATGTTTACAATATGCAGTCCGGTGGTGGAGTCGGCTACCAGGGCATAATCCCCCATTAGTGCGACATCCCGGGCAGTCCCTCCGGTGCTAATATTTTTAACAAATGTCGGGGCTGCAGGATTACTGATATCAACAATCAACAGTCCGAAAGTTCCATTTGCAATGTAGGCCAGTGAATCTCTGACCACCACAGTATAACCGGCTCCATCTGTATCGAACTCACCCAGCAGCAGTGGAGTTGTGACATCTGTGATATCAATTATTTGCAGTGCGCCGCCGATAATCAGGCCGGTATCGGGATCAAAGTGGGTTACAGTGGCATAGGCTATATTGCCAACGATTGTTAAGCCGTCTGGTTCCCCGGGGAGGGCAAGAGAGCCGACCAGCTTCATTGTATTCTTGCTGTCCAGGCTCATTGATACCCTGGTGTCCGCTGTAAATTCGTGGCCGCTAATGGTGACCGACAGGGTCGTACCTACTTCTTCCAGGCTGGGATAGACGCTGCTGACTGTAAGAGGTGTACCGGAGAGGGTGAAGTGACGGGCTGTCTTCTGGTCGTCAATAATGGTAACAGCAGGAAGAGTGGAGTTGTCGTATCCTGTTGCCGATACCGTTATGGACCATATCCCTGGATTCTGATTGATCAGGTAATAACCATTTGCGCCAGTGACAAAGGTTGAGCCTTCGCTGCTGCTGATAACTGCACCGTTAATGGGAAGGCCTGCAGTGTCTCGCACATATCCGCTTAATGTGCCGTATGCCCGGGCAATATCTGGAAGAAGCAGGTTGATAATCAGCAGACAAAATAGCAAATATCTATTCCAGGGTGTTGCCTTCATATGTTTTTCCTTTAAAATACGCAGGTTACCGTAAAATAATCTTGTCAAGTTGTTTCATCTCACCATTTTGCTGGATGATCTCAGCCTGAGAGAATTCTTCGTCAACCTGGACAACCTTTAAATCACCAAGAATGACAGATTTTGCCCCCAGGATCTTACCTGTTACCGGGTGTTTGATTCCCTTACCTTCTTTAAAACAGACCATGCGGGAGTAGGGGAGTAGATTTTTGTTGGAACCCAGGTCGACAAGGGCAGTATCGCCGCTTACCTCCAGGATGATGCCCTCATGCATGGGGAAGTCCTGTTTAAATTTAAAGGCCAGTCGATCCAGAAGATGATCAAGTGAGCGAAGGCTCTTGTCCTGATCAAAGACATCATTGCTGGTTATGACGGCTGCGCTTTCTGTATCAACCAGTCTGGCCACAACTTCCACGGAATCACTGGTCTCGATCACGGTCCCGGAGAGCAGGGTGTGAGCGGAGAGCAGTTTGCCCACCTGCAGGGCATTGTCTGGATCGGTCAGCTCCGAGGCGCTGAGTTCAAGTTCCTGCAGAATTCTGTCCAGTTCTTTTCGTTCCACCAGACGAAAGCGCTTCTGTTCGATAAATGAATCGATGAGTTTGTCATAGAGGATGTCGCCCAGCAGGGATACGGAGCCCTTTTTTTCAAAGGGCAGGACAGCGATGGACATTCTGGAGCCGATCTGGCGTACTTTTTGTACTTTTCTGATAACACTTACCTGCTGTTTCCCCTGATTGCCCAGACTGTCAGTGGCGCTGATCTGGAAATTATTGTTGCCTGGCTGCAGCTGTTTGAGAACGGAGAAAAAGAGTTTTTGACCACCATTTTTCTGGAGGGTTTGCTGGTCCAGGCTCAGCGTCTCTACACCTGAGATATCGCTGGCTTCTCCTTCGAGAAGAAATAACTCATCGTAACTGGTTTCCTCTGTTGCCAGGTTATAAAAAGTGATTGCGGGCGGGGTCTTATCCTTGCTCGTCTGGGCAGAGGCGAGAAGCATACCTGAACCGGCATCCGAGAAGACCTGGTTGCTTGCGGCAAAGAGACGAACAGGTGCTGCAGCGGCAAGGGAATCCGGTCCAATTTTGGCTGTGGTGATATTGCCGGCCCTGTCAATGGCCCGCAGACTAATGTCATCTGTGTCAAGCTCCAGGGAAAATGTATAGTTTTTGCTTCCTGTGGGGATTTTTTGTTTTTCACCATTCACGAGAAGGGAGGCCAGTCCACCTGTGTCTGTGAGCTGCCCATCGAGATGCACCCCCAGGCCAGACCTGCGAACTGTCTGCAGATGGATCAGTGGACCCTGGTGGTCGGCATAAATGTGCAGGGATTTTTCAGTTGTCTGGCCCACAAGGTCTGTGGCCTTGATGATAATAGTGTTGGCCCCTTCCTGCAGAGGCACTTCGCTGATAAATGGAATGCGGGGTTCTGCCAGTTCAATAGGCAGGTTGTTGCTGCCAATCTGTATGGCTGCTATGTAGGAGTCGTCTGATGCAGTGCCTGAGATAGTTGTTGCAAATCGGTTGGTAATGGCAGGTATTGTTGTTCCCTCAAGGGATATCTTTGGGGCCTGTTGATCTGTCTTGCTGTTT
>JAOZKX010000291.1 GCA_029935135.1 Desulfocapsa sp. | reverse complement strand
CTTGATAAAGCATGGGGAAGAAAACGACTCAAGTGACTATCTTGACTGGAGTAACGCAAAGAATGTTGTGTTTCCTAATCTCAAGCCTACAGTCAAGGTGATTTCATTACGCCTTCCTGAATCCATGCTTGCCACAAATCAAAGTAGAGACAAACAAGCGAGCTGCGCCGATATTATTAGCGCTGAAAATCATCTGATAAAAACTGAGAGTCAGAAACGATAAAAGGGGACTAAACAATGAGTATCAAACAGGGTGAATTAATCCTCTATCAATCAGAAGACGGGAAGGCTGCTGTTGATGTACAGCTTCAAGATGAAACGGTATGGTTATCGCAGGCCCAAATGCAAGAATTATTTGGTCGGGATCAATCTGTTATTTCCCGGCATGTGAATAATGTTTTTAAGGAAGGAGAATTGGATCAAGAAAGCAATATGCAAAAAATGCATATTGCAAATTCAGACAAGCCGGTTACTTTTTATAATCTTGATGTCATCATCTCTGTAGGCTATCGGGTAAAGTCCAAAAGTGGTACAAGATTCCGTATCTGGGCCACCTCTGTTTTAAAAGAACATCTGGTACAGGGGTATACCCTGAACCAAAAGCGTCTGGCCGAAAAAGGTATTATTGAGGCTCAGCAGATATTGTCTCTGTTGACAAATACCCTGAATAACCATGACCTGGTCAGTGATGAAGGGAAGTCGGTATTGAATATCGTCAGCCAATATTCCCGAACCTGGCAGTTGCTTTGGCGGTATGACGAAGACTCCCTGGATCTTCCCAAAAAAGAAAAAATAGATGGGGTTGTTCTTGAGATTGACCAGGCAAGAGAGGCTATTATAAGCCTGCGTCAGGATTTACTTGGCAAAAACGAAGCAACTGACATTTTCGGCAATGAACGGGCTGACGGCTTAGCCGGAATTATCGGAGCAATTCACCAAACCTTTGGTGGTGAAGATCTCTATCTTGGCATTGAGTAAAAAGCTGCCAACCTTCTCTATTTTGTTATCAAAGATCATCCATTTACAGATGGGAATAAACGAATCGGTTCCTTCCTTTTCCTGCTTTTTCTCCAAGTCAATGGTCAGCTTGAGAAAAAGAACTTTGACAATAAAGCCCTGGTCGCCCTGACCTTGTTGATTGCGGCAAGTTCACCTGATCAGAAAGACCTGCTGGTCCGACTTGTTGTTAATCTCCTGGTAGATGGATGACAGGCTAAAGATTCAATGAAGGTGACCTCCTTATACTCTCGGCTCTGCAACACTTTTTATTTTGTCCAAAGTAGTGTGGCCTTATTTATATTGGTTACCAACTCAGGGCGCTTATCTTGCTTTTTGCTATCTGTTAGCTTATATTTTATACACTCTTCACAGAGAATATGAATATAAGATATTCCCTTTCCCATTTTCATTTCCCAGGAGAACAGCCATGACAAGTCTCATATCCACCATTGGTAACACCCCTCTTATTACCCTGGCAAATATCTGCCCTGATTGTGAAGCCACTATCCTGGCCAAACAAGAATCCAGGAATCCCATGGGCAGCGTGAAGGATCGGATTGCCCTTGCCATGATCGAAGCAGGTAAGAAGGATGGACAGATTAGTGAGGGGACAACGGTTATTGAGGCCACCTCAGGAAACACAGGTCTTGGCCTGGCCCTGGTCTGTGCAGGTAAACAGCTCCCCCTGATTCTCACCATGCCAGATTCCATGTCCATTGAACGGCGAACCCTCCTCAAACATCTTGGAGCAGAGCTTGTTCTTACCCCGGCTGCAAATGGTATGAAAGGAGCCATTGAGGCCGCTGAAGACATACTTAAAAAGACCCCGAACAGTTTTATGGTCAGACAATTTGAAAACCCTGCCAATCCGGCCATCCATAAAAAGACCACAGCCGAAGAGATATGGCAGGCCACAGGGGGAAACATTGATATTTTCGTGGCAGGAGTCGGAACCGGAGGAACATTCACCGGTGTTATGGAAGCCCTGAAAGAAAAGAATCCACACCTTCTGGGTGTTGCGGTGGAACCGGCCGATTCCCCCATTCTTTCCGGAGGCAAGGCTGGCCCCCACAAGATCCAGGGGATTGGAGCAGGATTTATCCCTACGATCCTGCGAACAGAGCTTATTAATCAAACAATCACAGTAAGCAATGAAAATGCACTGACAACAGCAAGAGAGCTGGCCAGGAAAGAAGGTTTGCTGGTTGGTATTTCTGCCGGTGCTGCCGTCTGTGCAGCCCTGCAGCTGGGACAAGACACAAAGAATCGGGGTAAAACCATTGTCACCATCCTCCCTGACACTGGAGAACGATATCTCAGTACCGACCTCATGCTTGAGTAGTTTATCCTCTTGTTCTACAGTAGCCAGGGAATAAACATCTTCGTTCGCTTCATATACTCATCATAGGCAACACCAAAGAAACTGCTGTTCTCCTTTTCCTCAACCCGTGCCGCAGCAACGAGGAATCCGCTGACCACAAGAACAAGACAAAAACGAAGGGGAGTAATCTGTTTACAGAATGCTCCCCAGGCAAGAAAGAAGAGTGAACTGTACATGGGATGGCGAATATAGCGATAAATGCCATCATCCACCACATTGACTGTGTTTTCAAAAGAAAGGTTTTCTGGCGTATCCTCCCGTTCTGCATACCCTCCGCTCTGCTTCAGCAGCATTAATGAATGGATAACGAGACAGATTGAGGTCAACAGAAGAAACCATGAGACGATCTGCAGGGGGGAAAAGGGAGCAACAAACCAGTAGGGATGGTTCAGGAGGACAAGTGCTAAAGTCCCTTCAAAGACAAAAAATCGATAAAAGCCATGGGTCCCAGGATTCTTCAACGAACGCCAGGAAAAACAGATAAAAAAGAGTGTACAGGCGACAAAAAGAACAATTCGTATCATAAGCATTCCTATAAACAGATTTTCCTTCTAAATTCATCTGCACCAAGGATCAATTTAACGGTACTGAAAGACCCCATGATTGTCCCAATCACTCCGGGAGCCATTACATTTTGTCCGGCAAGATAGAGTCCCTTTACGGCAGTACGATTCAACAGTGCAGTGGCCAGCGTCTGACTCGAAGAGCGTAAAACTCCGTAGGCACTGCCGTCAGGACTACTCACCCAGTCCCGTATGGTAAGCGGTGTAGAGGCATCAAGTAATTTCAGCCCCTGCAGGGGGCCGAAAAGCTCTTCTGTGCCACGAAGCAGTTCCATTGCAAGCCCTTCTTTTGTCCTGTAATATTCATCCCCACGCTCACCACTTTTACTCTTCTGCCACCTGCTCCACAGAGCATCTTGTCCCGAGGTGAGAATAGAGAGCAGGTTTACACCTTTTCTCTCACTGCTGCGGATCTGATAATATTGCAGATTCGGCACATTTCCGATCTGGTCCGTTTCTATCTTAAAGAGATTATGGGGAATCTCAGGATGAGCCCCTGCATCCACTGCAGCGTGTACAGAAAAGACACTGTGGGTATTCTTCAACTTTGTTATTCTATTGCGGTATGACGGCTTTACAGCGCCCTCAGGCAGCATTTCCAACACCACTGCAGGATGAATGGCTCCAATCACTATTGGGGCAGCAAAAGACTCACCCGAAGTCAACTCTATTCCCTTTACAATCCGTGACGCCACAGAAATTTTTGCAATCTCAGCATTGGTGACAATTTTTCCACCAAGTTCCTGCAAACGATGAACCAGTGCATCAACCATGGCAGTGCCATTTTTTTCAAGG
>JAOZKX010000290.1 GCA_029935135.1 Desulfocapsa sp. | reverse complement strand
ACTTCGTAAAATATTTGCACAAAACCAACACCTGATTCAGGAGATGCAGGCATCACTTGACAATGTAGCCCACGATCTCCGTACCCCAATGACTCGCTTACGGGCAGTTGCTGAATATGCATTGCAGTCGGACAGGGAAGATCCCAAGACTTACCAAACGGCCCTTTCGGATTGTCTGGAGGAGTCGGAACGGGTGCTCTCCATGTTAAAGGTGATGATGAGTGTTGCCGAGGCAGAAGCGGGAACCATGCGTCTGGAAATTCAGGAGTTGGATCTTTCTAAAACCTTGGAAGATGTGATCAATCTTTATCAGTATGTGGCTGAGGAAGAGCAGATCACAGTAAGCTGTGAGTGTGATAAAAATGTACTTATTCATGCCGATAAGACACGCATCAGCCAAGTCTGGGCCAATCTTCTGGATAACGGGATAAAGTATGGTCATGAGTCGGGAACAGTTGCCATAGAGGTAGTACAGCAGGAAGAGTCTACGGTCGTCACTTTTACCGACAATGGAATGGGAATATCCAAAGCAGAACAGAGCCGTATCTGGGATCGTCTCTATCGCGGTGACCGCAGTCGGACAAAACAGGGGTTGGGGCTAGGTCTTAACTATGTAAAGGCGGTGGTTGAGGCCCATGCGGGAGGCGTTCAGGTAACAAGTACAATCCAGGAAGGGTCTTGCTTTACGGTGACTCTTCCCCGGCAAAGCTGAAATCACAGATAAGGGGAGCATGATCAGAAAGTCGGACATCAGGGATGGAAAAATCAGAGACTGTCAGCTCCGGACTGTGGAGAATGAAGTCCAGATGGCGCTTGGGGGCATGGCTTGGATGAGACGGCTGGTTGGCTTGATTGGCATTCAACAGCCCGGTTGCTGCGAGAAAAAGCTGCAGTTCACGGCTTCCACCAAATGTATTAAAATCCCCGGCGATAATAATCGGTTTATCATGCGTATCTAAAATACGGTGCAGGTTTTCCAGTTGCTGCTGTCTGTGTTTGAATTTCAGAGAGAGGTGGACGATAAAAATGATCACATCTTCAAGTTCCACTTCTATAACGAGGCGTTTTACACCTTCTGTTAAATAGTGAAAGTGGTGGCTAATGATTTTTGTCTTACTGAGCAGTCCGTTACTCTGTTTATTCAGAACAGGAATCTTGTTAGCCAGAGAGCTGTTGCCATATTTGGTTTCAACAACATGATAGTGGTTTAGTTTTCTGGCAATTGCCTCTGCCTGGCAAGATTTTCCGGAACGGTAGGAGCCGGAGTCCACTTCCACAAGGGCGATGATATCCGGGTCAATTGAACGGAGAAAGTTTACAATAAGGTCCAGCGTATTGTGAGTGTGTTTGAAAAATCCTGTGAAGGGTAGCGGCAGGTGATACCCGATACCGTGGCCTGTGGCATAACGAATGTTGTAGAGGAGAAAGCGCATGGGATATCATAGCGATTTTTAATCAGGTTTGCAATATTAGGTATTAAAGATTAGGTTTTGGTATGCGGTATGCGAAAATAAATGTTTATGGTTTGGAAATAGATAAGGAACAATTATGACGACAATAACCATTGGATCGAGAAAAAGTAAGCTTGCCATGTGGCAGACGGATACGGTGGCCGCTATGCTTGCTAAAAGCGGTATGGAAACAACAATTAATTCCATGGAAACCAAGGGGGACAAGATTCTTGATGTCTCCATAGCCAAGATTGGCAGTAAAGGGGTTTTCACTGTAGAGCTTGAGGAAGAGCTGCAAAATGGCAACACTGATATAGCAGTACACAGTGCCAAGGATATGCAGTCTATCCTGCCAGATGGGTTTGAGTTGATCGCTTTTACCGATCGTGAAAAACCAAACGATGTGCTCCTGTCCCGTGACAGTTCTATTGACCTTGGTGATAGCCAAAAAAAAGTACGGGTTGGTACCTCCTCTGTGCGTCGTATTGCTCTGTTGAAACATTTTTATCCCCATGTGGAAGCAGTTGAGATGCGTGGTAATCTGCAGACCAGAATCCAGAAGATGGATGATGGTGCCTGTGATGCCCTGATGCTGGCCTATGCCGGGGTAAAACGTATGGAGTATGAGGATATGATCGTGAAAATATTCTCCGAAGAAGAATTTATCCCTCCGGTGGGGCAGGGCTGTATTGCCATAGAATCGGCGGTGAACCTGGATGCTGGAAAGCGGGAGAAGGTTCGGGACTGTTTGAACAATCCGGATTCTGAAGTGTGTTTGCTGGCCGAGCGGGCTTTTTTGCGCGTTATGGAAGGAGGATGTTCCATTCCGGCTTTTGGGCTGGCAGTTCTCCAGGGAGATGAGTTATTGCTGCGCGGCGGTTTGTCCAGTCTTGATGGACAGACTGTTCTGGTGAAGAGTGTCAGGGGGAGTCGGGAGGAAGCGGATCCTCTGGGCAGGCAACTTGGCAGCTATATTCTTGATAATGGTGGTCGGGAGATCCTGGCCGATATCCAACGCCAACAGGGTTAAATAGAAGAGTGAATGGTTGACTGATGTCAGAAATACTGGATCGCGTTCAATTAAGGTCTTCCTGGAAGAAAAAAATCGGCAGTGAGTTTGAGCAGGAGTATATGCAAAAACTCCGGCAATTCCTGATCGAAGAAAAACAGGCCGGGAAGATTATTTATCCGCCGGGAAATGATATCTTTAATGCTATGAACCTCACCCCTTTTGCAGAGGTGAAGGTTGTTATTATTGGGCAGGACCCATATCATGGCCCGGGGCAGGCGCATGGTCTGTGCTTTTCAGTGCTGCCGGGTGTGACTCCTCCTCCCTCCCTGAAAAATATATTTAAGGAAATACATACTGATCTTGGTATTCCTGTAAGTGGACACGGGTATTTGAAAAGCTGGGCGGAGCAGGGACTACTCCTGATAAACTCTGTGCTTACAGTGGAAAAAAATAAGGCTGGTTCCCATCAGGGAAAAGGATGGGAGCGTTTTACCGATGCCATTATTCAAACGCTGGATCGGGAACATTCCGGGCTGGTCTTTCTGCTGTGGGGCAGTCATGCCCATAAAAAAGGGGCTTTTATTGACAAGGAACGCCATTTAATTCTGCGCTCAGTTCACCCCTCTCCCCTGTCAGCCCATCGTGGATTTTTTGGGAATAAACATTTTTCACAGACAAATGCATATTTGCAGGAGCAGGGAAAGGCAGCAATCAACTGGGGATTGCCGCTAATAGATTAGTACCTTACAGATTCTTTTCGTGTTTTTTTGGGGGGGGCATGGATTGATGGGTCACCTCTCAAAGCAACCCATCATCCGCTAGATCTTTTCTTGTTTCTCCCGACCGGGAGTTTAGCGCATCATCAACCGCAGGATTCGGCATTGTTGGGATCGTAGGTCCAGTCACCGTTTCTGTAGAGAAAGTCATTTACAATCTGCAGTTCGTCATCAGTTAAGGTGTCCCAGGAACCGTCTGTGGCGCACACTCTGTTTCGTTTGCTAAAAAATGCATTCCAGCCGTCAGATGTGTATGTTTCGACATGGACAAAGGGGGCCCCTGAACTGTTCCCCTTGGAGTGGCAACTCTGGCAGGAAGAGATGAATTTGTCATTTCCCATTCCCCATAGCCCACTGTCCCAGTCAAGGGCGCTGCTGGTTAGTACACGGCACATTTTTGTTCGTTCGTCATAACGCTTACTGGGTTTGGCTTCGGTGAATTGAACGGAGTAGAGCATTGAACAAAACAGAAAAACTGCAATAACAGCTAAGTGTCGCATGT
>JAOZKX010000289.1 GCA_029935135.1 Desulfocapsa sp. | reverse complement strand
CGGGCGACGAGGTTCGAACTCGCGACCCCAAGCTTGGGAAGCTTGTACTCTACCAGCTGAGCTACACCCGCATACATCCCGTTCCACAGACAATAAAACATAAAGAAGTGTTTCTGTCAAGAAATTGCACAGGCTCTACTTACAGAAGCATGCACAGTAGCAACGCCATATTAAGCCACTATATCAGACAATTGGTAACCGAGGTACAATCTATAAGAAAAAGATTTCCATGGCTAATTAAAATATTTTTTTCACAATAGCGATTGACAAACAGAGTTTTGAATTATAGAACAGCTGCTGTTTTGATTAGAAGAAAAGGAACAGTTATGAACCCCAAAGAGAACTATTCAACATTTTCTTATTCATTTTTTACAAAAAAAGATATGCATCCAATACACACTAAAACTATCCAGATAGATAGCTGTGATATCCATATCCTCCAAGGTGGAGAAAATCCCAAGACAACCCTTCTCTTCCTGCATGGAAAAGCCTTTCAGGCAGAGACCTGGAAAGAACTGGGCACACTGCAGGCTGTTCTTGACGAGGGCTTTTCTGTACTTGCCCTTGATCTCCCGGGTTTTGGTAAGAGCCCTGAAGCATCACTCACCCCCGAACGCGTTATCAATGGCGTTATGGAGGCAAGCGGATGTGAAAAGATTATTTTAATCGGCCCATCCATGGGTGGAAAGATTGCAATGGAATTCACTCTCAACCACCTTGAGATGGTAGAAGGACTTGTACTTATCGGTACAGTAGGAATTGAAGAAAACCGGAACCACCTGGCACAACTTCCCTCCGCGACACTTATTGTCTGGGGAGAAAATGATCAGATTTCCGACCCTGAAAACGGCGTCCTTCTTGAACAATCCATCGCCGGTTCAAAACGCGTTGTTTTCAATGGCGCTAAACACCCTTGCTATTTGGAACAGCCCGACCATTGGCATCAAACATTATTGAGTTTCGTTAAAAATATTGTGCAATAACATATGTCTAATAAAACTCTTATCATAGCTGAAAAGCCCAGTGTAGCAGCAGATCTTGCAAAGGTTCTTCCTGGAAAATTCACTAAATCCAAGACCCACTTTGAAAGTGACCAGTATATTGTTTCATATGCAATCGGACATCTGGTGGCCATCAAGTACCCTGAAGAGATTGATATAAAATATAAAAGCTGGTCCCTTGCCAACCTTCCCGTTATTCCGGATGAATTCCCCTTAAAGGGACTTTCCGGAACCAAAGGACAGCTGAACGCCCTGCAAAAACTTATCCGCAGGCGTGATGTAACAGAAATTATAAACGGCTGTGATGCCGGGCGCGAAGGAGAATTGATTTTCAAATACATCCTGCGCTATGTCTGGAATTCATCCGTTGCCAAAAAAAGTTTTAAGCGCCTCTGGCTGCAGTCCATGACCAAAGATGCCATCAAAGAAGGTTTTGCCAATCTTCGTGACAATGAGGAGATGCAACTCTTGGAAGATGCCGCTCTTTGCCGTTCGGAATCCGACTGGCTGATCGGCCTCAATGCCACACGGGCACTGACCGGATTTAACTCAAGGAAGGGAGGTTTTTTTCTCACCTCCTGTGGCCGGGTACAAACCCCCACACTCTCACTCCTGGTAAAAAGGGAGCAGTTCCGTCGTGACTTTGTAGCAAAGGATTTTTTTACCCTGCTGGCAACATTCACCTTTGACGACAGCAGTTACACCGGCAAATGGATTGACACCCGATGGAAAAAAGATAAAAAAGATGAACATGGCCGTGCCGACCGGATCTGGGACGAAAAACAGGCCGATAAACTGGTAAGCAAGTGCACCGGGAAACCTGCCCTTGTCAGTGAAACCAGTAAAAAATCCAGCCAGCGATCTCCCGGGCTTTACGACCTCACCTCCCTGCAGCGGGAAGCGAACACCCGTTTTGGCTTTTCAGCAAAAAACACCCTGGGACTTGCTCAATCACTCTACGAACGGCACAAAGTTCTGACCTATCCACGAACCGACAGTCGGCACCTGCCGCAGGACTACCTGGAGATAGTAAACGATACGGTCAAAAAACAGAAGAAGTGGCAGCTGGGCGAACACGCCGCCACAATCCTTAAAGAAGGATACATCAGGCAGGATAAACGAATATTTGACAATAAAAAGATCTCAGATCATCATGCCATTATTCCCACCACGACCTTACCAAAATCTCTCAGTGAACCTGAGCAGAAAATATATACCATGGTGACCCAACGATTCCTGGCCGTCTTTTTTCCTCCTGCCCGCTACCTGAATACCAGAAGATTATCACTGGTCAGTGAAGAAACCTTTCTCACCGAAGGCAAGATCCAAACAGATCCAGGCTGGAAAATCGTCTATCAGGGAAACACCGCCCAGGAAACAGACAAACTGCTGACACCTATCCCTGATGCAGCCGATATCAGTTGCCATGAGGTAGCCAAAGAAAAGTCTGAAACCAAGCCGCCCCCCAGATTCAGCGAGGCAACCCTTCTTTCTGCAATGGAGCACTCCGGCAAGTTTATAGATGACGAAGAACTGGCAGAGGCCATGAAGGAACGAGGCCTTGGTACTCCCGCCACCCGCGCTGCCATCATTGAGAAGCTCTTAAAGGAAAAATATATTGTTCGTGAAGGGAAAGAACTCACCCCCACCGGCAAGGCCTTTGAACTGCTCTCACTCCTGGAAGCCCTGAAAATCGATGTTCTGGCCTCTCCACAGATGACGGGTGAGTGGGAATTTAAACTCAACCAGATCCTGGCTGGGAAGTTCACCCGCAAAAAGTTTATGGCAGAGATCCGTGAACTGACCGAGCATATTATTTCCCAGGTCCGTGCCTTTGAAAAAGCACCGATACAAAAAGAAGCCCCTTTCAGCCCGGTTAACAATATACGCTTTCTTGAGACTCCCACCGCCTTTATAGCAGATGATGAAACGATCACTATTCGTAAAATTCTGGGTGGCAGAATAATGCATCAGGAAGAGATCATTGACCTGATTCAAGGGAAAACGCTCGGCCCCTACAGCGATTTTCGCAGCAAACGGGGAAAACCTTTTACCGCCTCTGTTCGTCTGAAAAACAACAAAGTAGACTTTCTATTTGCCGACTCCATTGAAGACCTCGATATCGATGCCATCAAGAGCAGTGAATCGCTTGGAAATTCCCCTGTCGACGACACTCCCGTTTTTGAAACACCCGCCGCCTATATGTCTGGTTCACGGCTGGATGGTGACCAGAAGAAGGGTCTGCAGATCAGTAAAATGATCCTGGCTCGGGAGATCACAGCAGATCATATTCGCCAACTTCTGGAAAACGGAAAAACAGAACTTATCACAAAATTTATCTCCAAAAAGAAACGGCCGTTTGACGCCTTTTTGCTAATGAATAAAAGCGGGAAAATCAGTTTTGAATTCCCTCCACGTAAAAAGAAACAAAAGGAAAAGTAAAATCCGTGCATGGTAACAGTGCACAACTCCCAGTTATGAAACAACTTCGAAAAGATATACAGAACAAAAGCGGTCTGGAACGAGTACAAATCTGCGCACAGGCGGCCATTGACTCAAAAGCTGAAGATCTAGTCGTACTCGATGTCCGTGGTATTGCCTCATTTGCCGACTATTTTATTATTATGAGTGGCCGCTCCACCAGGCATGTGCAGGGACTGGCAGAAGCACTGGAAGGTGCCATGCGCTCGAAACGAATCAGTGATGCCAAAGCGGAAGGAATTCAGGACGGCATGTGGGTTCTTCTTG
>JAOZKX010000288.1 GCA_029935135.1 Desulfocapsa sp. | reverse complement strand
CATGTCCTCTGATTCCGATCTCTTTCACTATATACAGAACATAGACAAGTAACTTCCAGCAGTACGAACCGGCCTCCTCTTCCCAGGAGGCCGGTATTGCGTTACCAATTTCCCCCAAGCTCCGCTATAAAGCCAGGCAGCTAAAAACTGTTTCCAGGAAACGGAAAACTACTCTGACAGAAAGGAGGGTCGTTGCTCTTTTGCATAGGCAATGCGCCCTTTTTGATCAAGTTTTTCTTCCAGTTTGTCCAGCATTTCCCCATCACTTACCTCTTCCACACCAAGCTGATCAAAGCGACAGTTACAACGATTCAACTGTCCTTCACACCAGGGACACACCTCAACCGGACACCCAAGGGTATGCTGGTGGCCAACCCCGACACCGCAGGATGGGCAGATCTCCTCATTGGCATTTTCAAGAACGACATACTCCGGCAACTGTTCCGATGAATGATGCTTCGTGGTGAATGCCTCCATATCAGGATACTCAAAAAATGCGAGGACCTGTTTGTCCAGTGTCACACTTCCCAGTTCTCCTGCAAATGTCCCCTCTTCATTGTTGGTCAGATAGACATAGTGATGATTTGCGGTACTGAGAAGCAGGAGATAGACTTGCTCTTTTCGTTCCAGGACCGTGATTTTCCGCAACGCTTCTTCCCGGGCTTCGGGCAGGGTTTGATAAAAATCACGGATGACAGTTAAGGCAAAGGAGTCGGCTGCAAAGCTGTGGAGAAAATCAATGGCTACAGCCTGCTCCTCTTCCGGAGCACCGTAGCGGATAAGCAGTTCAATTGCCTCCACTTCTCCTGCCAGGGATTCGTCATTTAACATTTTTTCCGCCTCCGCCCTGTCTCGCTGACAGTATCTGCTCTTGCCACTGTTTCGTTGCAGAGGCAATATCTTTTTCCTGGCTGATGGCAGTAACCACCGCGATTCGTTGTGCCCCAACAGCAAGCAGGCTGTCCAGATGATGGCGTTTAATTCCCCCCATAACGGTAAAGGGTAAAGAACAGTAGCTGGTAAAGGGTTTCACTGCTTCTACACCAAGAAAATGATGCAAACCCTCTTTGGTACCCGTGTGAAAGAGCGGGCCAATATTATAGTAGGAAACTGCACTCTTTCCCAGCTCCACTGCGCGTCCCAGTTCCCTGACCTGTTCTTCCGTATTACAGGAAAAACCAATCAAGATATCGGGAGCGAGTTTGCGAATCTCTTCCGGGGCAATATCATTTTGCCCGACATGCATTCCATCGGCATCAGCAAGCAGTGCGATATCAAGCCTGTCATTTAAGAAAAAGAGGACACCAGCCTTTCTTGTTGCTTCCCTGAAATAGCGGGCCTTGGCCAACAGCTCCCGATCTGAGCTCTCCTTATCGCGCAACTGAACAATTCTGGCCCCTCCGGCAATGACCCCGGCCAGCCATTCCCTGTCAGTTCGACCAGCTGCCAGCCGCTCACAACTCACCGGATATACAGCAACTTCTTCCACGAACTGACGCAATCGCTGCTCATATTTTTTTTCATCAACAACACCTTTTGTTTTCAACATTCTCCAATCCTCACACTGCATGCAATAAGCCAAAACTTGCTATTTAAACAGATATCTGCTATGTTTCCATTCTTGGGAGATCAGTATACTTGATTTTTTGAGTCCCTTCTGCATTACCACCTCGAAGTACACTAAAGAAAAAAATGCCCTTCTTGGGCAGCAAAATTATAGGTACACGATGTCTGATAAACATGCAACACTGACTATTGAGGGAAAGTCATACGCTCTTCCCATCATCGAAGGATCCGAAGGCGACATGGCTGTGGATATTCGTTCACTGCTCAAAGAAAGTGGCTATATCACCCTTGATTCCGGCTATATGAACACCGGCTCATGCAGCTCTGATATAACCTTTCTCGACGGAAATAAGGGAATACTCAACTACCGCGGCTATGCCATTGATGAGCTGGCAGAGCAATGTTCTTTTATAGAGGTTGCCTACCTGCTGTTTCTCGGTGAACTTCCCAATAGAACCCAGCTCAATGATTTCCGGGAACTGATTTCCAGATACGCCCTGATTCATGAGGATATGATCCATTTCTTTGATCATTTCCCACCCAAGGCATCTCCCATGTCCATCCTCTCCACCATGGTCAACTCTCTTGGCAGCTACTATCCGGAGATGAGTGCCGATTCTTCCGATGAAGCCGTATTATCCGTGGCGGCACGACTGCTCTCTAAAATCAGAACCATTGCGGCTTTTTCCTATAAAAAGTCAGAAGGACATCCACTGGTCTCCCCCCGCTATGATCTCTCTTACTGCGGAAATTTCCTCAACATGATGTTTGACAAACCGGTCACACCATATGTTGTTCATCCGGAGGTGGTTGCCACCGTCAACAAACTGCTGATTCTCCACGCCGACCATGAGCAGAACTGCTCGACATCCACGGTCCGCCTGGTGGGAAGTGCCGGAGTAAATCTCTACACATCTATCTCTGCCGGTATCAGCGCCCTCTGGGGACCATTGCACGGTGGGGCCAATCAGGCCGTTATCGAAATGCTTGAGGGCATCCACCGGGACAACAATGATTTTGAAAAATATATCAAAAAAGCGAAAGATCCAAACGACAACTTCCGCCTCTCCGGATTTGGTCACCGGGTCTACAAAACATTCGACCCACGAGCCACTATTATCAAACGGGCCTGTGAACAGACCCTGAAGGTTCTGAATGTGGACGACCCGCTCCTTGAAATCGCCATGCAGCTCGAAGAAATTGCCAGAAGTGATGACTACTTTATTTCCCGCAATCTCTATCCAAATGTGGATTTTTACTCAGGTATCATCTATCGCGCCATGGGCATCCCGACCAATATGTTTACCGTTATGTTTGCCATGGGACGCCTCCCGGGCTGGATTTCTCACTGGCAGGAAATGATGATGGATACAAAGGATCGCAAAATCGGCCGCCCAAGACAGATCTATACCGGACCGGTAAAACGGGACTTTGTACCGCTCCACGAAAGAGGGTAGAAAAAACAGGCAACTGGAAAAAGATGGAGAATCTCCTCCTGGAGCATGGCCTTCCGGCCCTCTTCTTTATCAGTCTTCTGGCCGCCACACTCCTGCCCCTTGGCTCTGAATGGTTGTTGGTCGCCCTTATTCTTCAGGGGTTGCCACCAGCACAACTGGTTGCTGTCGCCACCCTGGGCAATGTATCCGGTGCTGTTATCACTTACGGCATCGGAATATGGGGTTCTGAATTTTTCATGACACCGCTGCTGCGGGTGAACAAGCAGCAGACGGCCAAAGCTATAGCACTCTACCAACGCTACGGTGCTGTCTCCCTCCTCTTTGCCTGGCTTCCCATCATCGGTGACCCCTTGTGTCTGGCCGCCGGGATCCTCCGCCTGCAACCGCTTCTCTTCCTCATTCCTGTTTTTCTCGGAAAACTTGGCCGCTATGCCTTTATTGCCCTGTTAACTGGCGCTTAACGGTCGCCTACAGATCTGTCAGCCTTTGCCCAGATTATCCCCAACCTCAAAATTCACCACAAGGGGCACATCCAGCTTCAGTGCCCCTTCCATGGCATCTTTGACAACTTTACGGGTCTCATCAAGCTCCTCCCGGGGGAGTTCAAAAACCAGTTCATCATGGATCTGCAACAACATCCTGGCGGAGAGTTTTTGTTCCTTCAGGGCCGAATCCACCTGAATCATGGCAAGCTTAATCACATCGGCAGCCGTCCCCTGAATGGGAGAGTT
>JAOZKX010000287.1 GCA_029935135.1 Desulfocapsa sp. | reverse complement strand
CTTATACTGTATTTCAAATGATTCTTCAAAAGATTAACCAAAATTGATATAAAAATCCACTTTCTTTGATCAATGGACTTTCAAGCACCCCTGCAACCTGCAACTCTCATTAAACGATACAAACGCTTTCTGGCAGATGTAACAACTGACGAAGGACAGGAAATTACTGTCCACTGTCCCAATACGGGCTCAATGCGCGGCTGCTCGACACCGGGAAGCAGGGTAATGCTTTCCACATCCCCCAACCCCAAGCGAAAATATCCGCAAACCCTGGAAATGATCCGGACGGAAGATACCTGGATTGGGGTCAACACCATGCTGACCAACCACATTGTGGCCGAGGCAATTGCTGACAACAGGGTAAGCGAATTACAAGATATTGATACAATCACAAAAGAGGTCAAGACCTCAAAATCCAGTAGACTCGATCTGCTTTTAGAGCGGGGCAATGAACAAATCTATGTAGAGATAAAAAACTGTTCACTAGTGGAAGACGGCTGGGCAATGTTTCCAGATGCTGTAACCACAAGAGGAACCAAGCACCTGAACGAACTGGCCGATCTGGTTAAGAAGGGACACAGGGGAATAATATTTTTCTGTATCCAGCGCAGCGATGCCAGACAATTCAGACCAGCCGCCCATATCGACCCCACATACGCAGAAACACTGACCAAGGTGATAAAAAAAGGAGTGGAATTGCTGGTCTATCAGGCCGAAGTAACCCCCGAATCCATCACCATCAACAAAGCCATCCCCTTCTCCCTCGAGCCCTAACCCTCACTCCGCATACCGCACAGTATCACATCCTCTGAACATGTATGTCATATTTGGAAAGATAGATATCCGTCAGCGTTAAGAATGCAGTAACAATCAACGGCCCATAAATAATCCCCAGCACCCCATAGACACTGAGCCCACCGATAATAGAAAGAAAAACCAGCAGAGTATGCATCTGCACCTGATCACCCACCATTTTCGGTTTGATCATATATTCCATGGAAAAGGAAAGAACCATATAGAAAATAAAGAGAAAGACCCCCGCCCCAATCCGATCGCTTAACATTAGTATTGCCGCCGCAGGAACCATCACCAGCCCAACCCCAAAAATGGGGAGAAAAGCCAGGATGGCCATAATTCCGCCCCACAGTATGGGAGAATTAAGCCCGAGAATGGAAAACATAACACCGCCCATAATCCCCTGAAGAATCCCGCAGATTCCATTTCCTTTGAGGATCGCACTGGAAATTTCCTCGAATTTTCCAAGAAGCAACCGATCCTCGTCATCCGGCAAGGGCGAAACAGCAATGAGAAAATCAACCAATCTATCTTTATCAATGAGGAGAAAAAAGATAATCAGAATCATCATAAAAAAGAGGAGCACAAACTGGAGAATATTTGCCGCCCAGGCACTGGCCTGATTATAAAAAAAGAGTCCGGATGTTTTTGCCAGATAGGAGAACATTGCGGTTATCTGGGCGGGCTCAAAACTAAAGCCAAACTCCTCCAGATACCCCTGAAACTGTGCAATCATTGGGCTATCCTGGATAAAAGCCTGAATCTTCAGACCGACCTGAACATCCCTTCCCCAATGATACAGTCCCAGCGCCTCGGTGGACAACGCCCCCACGAAAAAGAACAGGGGAACAAAGACTATTAAGATAATCAATAGACAGGTCAGTATCGAGGCCATATTTACCGGTATTTTTCTGGAAAACATCCCGAAGACAGGACGAAAAACAGAGGTAAGGAGAAAAGAGAGAACCAGAATCGACCAGAAAGGCCAGAGGATACGGCCAAGAAAGACAATGGAAACAAAAAACACCAGAAGAAAATAATAGATCCTCATGGAGTTAGGGGCTTTATCCTGCCCATCCGGCATTATCTCATTTGTATTCATTTAACTGTATCATGTTTCTGTACTTCCTGTTTTTGCAGGAAAATGTTGCAATTTTCATGGAGCAGAGTAGTTTTATTCCCTTCAAATATAAGGCTGTCATAGGCGAGAAACATAAGAGAATATCCAACACTCACCATACAAACACTTTATATTAGACTGTGTTGAAAGAAAAGCAAAATGCGGATGCACAAAGGAAAAGAGGTAGATCATGTGGCAGGATTTAGACCTAACAGTTAACAAAATCGCTCCTGACAAACGGACAGAAAAACCTCCCCAGGATGCACTTGGATTCGGCGATCATTTTACCGACCATATGTTTTTGATGAAATGGGACAGGGATAACGGCTGGCATGATGCCGAAATTTGCCCCTATGGGGATTTCAGCATGGATCCTGCAGCCATGGTTCTCCATTACGGCCAGGCAATTTTTGAAGGATTGAAGGCATACAAAGGTGAAAACGAGCAGATCTTCATGTTTCGCCCGGAAGACAACCTGGAACGGATGAATACTTCGGCACTTCGCATGTGTATGCCACGCATCCCTGTGGACAAAGTCCTCAAAGGGTTAAAGGCCCTCGTCTATCTGGACAGAGACTGGATTCCCACAGTGGACGGAGCAACTCTCTATATTCGTCCCACTATGATTGCGGTGGAACCTGCCCTTGGAGTCCGGCCTGCAGGCCAGTACTATTTCTATGTTATTATGTCCCCGGTGGGTGCCTACTACGCCGAAGGATTCAGTCCCACCAAAATCTGGGTCACCGACAAATACGTGCGTGCCGTCAAAGGCGGAGTTGGCCATGTAAAAACTGCTGGAAACTACGCTGCCTCGATTATGGCTGCAGAAGAAGCACATAAAGCCGGCTACACACAGGTTCTCTGGCTGGATGCCTGCGAACGAAAATATGTTGAAGAAGTAGGAACATCCAATATCTTCTTCAGGATAAATGACGAACTGATCACCCCACCCCTTGGCGGTTCCATTCTTGGCGGAATCACCAGAGATTCTGTCATTGAGCTGGCAAGAAGCTGGGATATCAAAGTGAATGAGAAACAGATTTCCATCGATGAAGTGATAGCAGCTTGTGAGGATGGCAGCCTGCAAGAAGTTTTTGGTACCGGTACCGCTGCGGTAATCTCTCCCGTTGGCGAACTTTGCTATCAGGAGAAAAAACACATCATTGCCGAAGGCAACACAGGAGAGTTGTCCAAACGCCTCTTCGAAGAACTCCAGGCTATCCAGAACGGAAAGGTAGCAGATCCCTTTAAATGGATTCTACGAATCGGATAGGCCTTCTCCAACACAAATATTCTTCACCACCTCAGAGAGTTGGGGTAATTATATTTTTTTTATAATTCGCCCCTTGATTTTCCCAAAAGCAAACCTATAGTTTTGCCCAGCTTGATATAAACCGGAGTTCCTTCCGGATTACAGTTTATTAGTAAGGGAAAATATCCCAACTTATTTACCCAAATGCGTTTTACAGGAGAAAATAAATGAAAATTCGTCCATTAAATGATCGTCTTCTTGTCAAAAGACTTGCAGAAGAGGAAATGACAGCCGGTGGTATCATCATTCCAGACAGCGCCAAAGAAAAACCCGCAGAGGGTGAAGTTGTTGCAGTTGGACCCGGAAAGGTCGCTGACAACGGCGAGCGTGTCGCCATGCAGGTAAAAGAAGGAGACATGGTTCTCTTTTCTAAATATGGCGGAACCGATGTCAGACTCGACGGTGAAGACTTCCTCATCATGCGTGAAGATGACATTCTTGGAATTGTAGCATAATCAATTTGCCAATATACCTTTATAAGGAGATTTAAACATGGCTGGAAAAGATATTAAATATGGAGTGAAGGCACGCGAGTCTATCCTCGCTG
>JAOZKX010000286.1 GCA_029935135.1 Desulfocapsa sp. | reverse complement strand
TCCACTGAGTGGTCCTGCTGAGGTAGAGTCGGGAGTCGCTGCCCATGCCATAGGGTTTGGGCGTCAGACCCTGCAGCGAGACTTTGAAATTGACAGTTGTCGACTGGTTTGCCTTGGAGAGGGAAGAGATACCTTTGATTTTGAGGCTCTGGAAGAGGACAATTGGATCCCTGACTGGAATCATTGCCTTCTGGCAGAAGGCAATGATATTGTTCTGTATCCCGCACTTTACGGTGCCTTATTTGTCGAATCCAGCTTTTCCTTACTTCCTGCCGAGTACCTGCTGGCTGGAAGATTGAAAAAAATTGCCGGTATCCTTACAGCCATAGCAGGAATTGCCTGTCTGGTATTCGGAACGCTTGCCTACTTGAATATGCTGCAAATCGGTCCTCTGCAGCAGCAACTGGAAAACGAAAAGAGACTGTTGTCCCGGGAAGTAAAAACTGTTCGTCAGGTGATGCCTGAATCCGAAACAGTTGATCGGGTGAAATCTTATATGGAGATCATGGAGAAGGTTACTGCCGATCCCTCTGTTTCGTTAATGTTACAGGAAGTTGCACGCTTGTTGCCTGAGAATATAGTCTTTATTGATCTGAAAATTTATCGGGAGGCCGGTAGTGATACGACTGAAGATGATTTCGGAATGGGGATCCCTCCTCCGGGAATGGATGCTATGCCCGACAGCGACCCTTCGCATGCTGCCACCTTGTCACCAGCTGAGCAACTTCTTTCCCAGCAGATTGTCATCAGCTTGAATTGCAGTAGTAAGGGGGATTACAGCAGAGTAAAGGCTCGATTTGATCAGACAGTTGAAGGTCTATCCACCAGCTTTTTGTTACGGAATGTGGATTGGGATTATTCGGAGCAGAATGGGGTTGGTTTTTTTCGTGGTGAGTTGCTGCCTGGGGGAGAGAAAAAATGAAAATGCTCACACCTGTATATGCTAGTAAAGTTCTGACAATACAACTGATTGTCGTCGTCCTATTTTCCCTGTCCCTCTATCTCTTTCTTTCTTTTATGCAGGAGGAAAAATATTTACGGCAGGATCTTGACTCTATTACCGCACAACGGCAAAAGCTGGAGAAAATACACAGCAGCGTGGAACAATACAACAAGGTGATGAAGAAAAACAGTGCCTTGCAAAACCTTGTTGATGATCCTGTATGGGAACAGGTCGAATTTAAATGGCAGTCCCTTAGCTTTACTGAACTGTTGCGAAGAATCGACAATCTGTCACAGCAGCAAAAACTTTTTGTCCTGGAATCATTTGAAGCGGGACTGGAAATAGTCGAAGACGATTCGGCAGAGAATTCCCCTGTTATCCGGGGGGACTTTATTCCGTTGGAAGCAAAAGAACGATTTTACCATTTGCGGGGTTATTTTTTATGTCCGGGGCTGTGAACGATCTTTGGGGGAAACTTTATTTTGTTGCTGTTCCATTTGCCTTAGTGGTAGGGATAACGCTCGCTCTCTGGCTGGCGCTGTTTAATGATGCAGAGAGAAAGAGCAGGAAAATCCCACTCCCATTTTTTGATTATCAGATACCTGATACAGAATCTGTTCATAAGGTCACTCCACTGGATGTACCTCAGGAGACAACTGCCAGAGGGATTTTTCATGTGGATACGATCAGCAGCAAACCGGAACAGGTACTCGATCTACACGAAGTGGCTCTGGGGCTGGTGATTGTGAGTGGAGAGAAACGATTTTGCCTTACAAATGGTGTGCTCTATAAAGAAGGTGAGGGGGGCAGCGGTTTCATTGTTCGCAAAATAGAGTCCAATGGTGTCTGGTACCAGTTTGGCAACAAAGATACATTTTTGCAAACGGGTGAAAAAGTGAATATTGACGGGGAAGGAAAGGTAAGAGAGTAGGGGAGAGGGTCTCGGTATTAGGTATTAGGTATTGGGTGTCGGGTCTGAGACAGGAAATGAAAAGAGAGAAATATGAAACTGTGGGAAAGGAATGAAATGAAAGGGCGTTTACGGGGCATCGCTGTTCTCTATGTTTTGTTGGCTGCTTTTCTGTTGAGTCTGCCGGGCTGTGCTGAAAAAGCAGAGAGTGTTGAGCCGGAACTGGCATCTCCACGGATACCTGAGTTGAAGGTGCCGGATACTGATAAAAGAAGCTGGGACTGGCAGGCTGATGAGGCTTCTGTCAAGGAGACGGAACTTCCTCAACCTAAGTTTAAGGTTCTTAATCCACTGGATACTGAACGGGTAAATATCAGTGTTGTGGAAGAGCGATACGACAGGATTTTACAGGTACTTGCCCATGCTGCTGCTCTTAATTTGATAATTTCACCGGAAACCACAGCCGTTCTTGGCAGTGCTGTGCAGCTCACCGCCGAGTATCAGGATATGACTGTCCGGCAGGTATTGGATTCGGTTTGCAGGATGTTAAATGTTGCCTGGTATGAAGAGAGCAGCTCACTCTTTATCGAACCTTTTGTCAGACAAAATATTGATCTTGATTTTCTGGGCTCGATTCATCAATCCACATTTGAGGTAGGTGGCGATGTTCTGGGAACAGATGGTGGAGATCAGACCAGTGGATCTTCTCCGCTCAGTGGTAGCTTTGTTGTAGAAGGGCAGACAACTGATTCAGTGACTGATATCTATACAAATGTTGAAAATTCTATAGAACAGTTGCTTGGCGGGGTTGGTACTTTTGTACTGAATCGGCAGACAGGACATCTGCTGGTGCGATCAAGGCCTGCCACTGTCCGTGAAGTTGCAGAATATATGCATATTCTGCGGGAAAAATATCGTCGCCAAATATTGATAGAGGCAAAAATTATAGAGGTGGGACTCAGTAAGAAGCATGAACTTGGGATAGACTGGCGCAATGTCGGTGCTTTTCTCAGTAAAGCTGCCTTACGACCTGCAAGTGCTGCAACGGCCCTGATTACACCCACGATTGGCCCTGATGAATCGTTTTATTCCTTGACGGTGAATTCAAAATATTCAAATTTTGGTGGTATTTTTCATGCCCTGGAAGAGTATGGCGAATTAAATATTCTCTCCAATCCCCGTCTAAAGGCCATGAATGGGCAATCAGCAATTATCAGTGTGGGCCAGTCTGTTTCCTACCTGGCCAGTTTCTCACAGGAGGATGAGGGGACAGGTGATGATCGGCAGACGACATACACAACAGAAATTGGTTCGGTCTTTGATGGTGTCCTCCTGGGATTGACACCGGTTATTGAAAAGGATGGGATGATTACTCTGCATATCGTACCCATTAAGAGCGATCTGGTGGAACTTGACGAGGTAAGTTTTGGACCTACATTTTCAAGTTATCAGATCACTCTGCCCCGTGTGAATCTTCGGGAAATATCCACTGTTGCTCGTGTACAGTCAGGAGATATCGTACTCCTTGGTGGTTTGATTATGGATTATGATGATGGTGACGAGTCTGGTGTTCCGCTCCTGCAGGATATTCCATTTATTGGAAGAATTTTTCAGTATCAATCTAAAGAGAAGAAACATGTGGAACTGGTTGTGGCGTTGAAGGTAGAGGTTGTTGACAGTTATCCCATTCAAAAGAAGTAAGTTATATTTATGAGCGAGCTTTTTAACGCATTACAGAAGCTTGAGGAGCAAAATGCGCCGGAGACACCGCAACCGCCACCTGTGTCGGCTAGTGGTGGGAAAAAGAGCAGGCAATCTTCTCCTTATCTGAGAGCAATTATTCTTGTGGTTCTGTTATTTGTGATGGCAGGTGCCTGTTTGGCATTCCTCTGGTATCAGCATGATATCTCTTGTCTTTCTCAGCCATCTCC
>JAOZKX010000285.1 GCA_029935135.1 Desulfocapsa sp. | reverse complement strand
CGACAAAATGGAGAACCAGCCCTTCTCTGATATGATCCGGAAGTTCTTCCACATCACCTCTGTTCCTCTCAGGGAGAATCAGTTCACGAATATTATTCCGTTTTGCAGCAATCACCTTTTCCTTAATCCCACCAACCGGCAGCACCTTGCCGGTGAGAGTAATCTCGCCGGTCATGGCAAGATGGTCCTTCACCCGCTTTTTCAGACCCAGGCTGAGAAGTGCTGAGGCCATGGTTATTCCGGCACTGGGACCATCTTTGGGTGTCGCCCCCTCAGGTACATGGAGGTGAACAAAATGATTCTGGAAAAAATCCTTTTTCACCCCAAAGCGAACCGCATTGGAGAGAAGATAACTAAAGGCGATCTCGGCAGATTCACGCATAACATCTCCGAGTTGGCCTGTCTGTTTAAAACCGGTTCGTTCACCAGGTACAGCTGCCGCCTCAACAGAAAGAGTAACTCCTCCAAGGGCTGTCCAGGCAAGACCTGTGATAACGCCGACACCTGAGAGCAGGGGTTCTTTTTTAAAGAAGGGTTTTCCCAGATACTCTGCCATATTTTTCATGGTAATAGAGACTTTCCGTTTGGGATCTTCCAGCAGTTGCACAACCGTCTTGCGTACAATCTTCCGCAGCTGTTTTTCGGTTTTCCGTACCCCCGCTTCCCTGGCATAGCCCTCAATAAGCTGTTTTAAGGCGGCATCACTTACCTTGAGCTGCTTCTTTTTCAGGCCGGCCTGTTTTAATGCCTTCGGCCAGAGATGATTTCTGGCAATGGCCATTTTTTCTTCTGTTATATAACCCGAGAGTCGAATCACCTCCATCCTGTCAAGGAGGGGTCCAGGAATAGTATCCAGCTGATTTGCCGTGCAGACAAAAAGGACCTTGGACAGGTCAACCCGCAAATCCAGATAATGATCCAGGAAATCACTGTTCTGCTCAGGATCAAGGACCTCCAGGAGGGCAGAAGCGGGATCACCGCGAAAAGATGCCCCTATCTTATCAATCTCATCCAGCATAATGACAGGATTGGCAGTCTTCACCTCTTTTAATGCCTGGACAAATTTACCGGGCATGGATCCTATGTATGTCCGTCGATGCCCCTTAATCTCTGCCTCATCACGCATTCCACCAAGGCTGAAACGATAAAATTTTCTTCCCATCGCCTCAGCAACAGAGCGACCAACAGATGTTTTACCAACACCCGGAGGCCCGACAAGTAGCATAATAGAACCGGCAATCTCTTTCTTAAATGCCCCCACAGCCAGAAATTCGATGATTCTATCCTTTACATCATCCAGGCCGTCGTGATCCCGATCAAGGATCTTTCTGGCCTTCTTAATACTCAGTTTGTCTTCGGAATAGACTCCCCAGGGCACAGAGCTTATCCAGTCCAGATAATTCCTGGTAACAGAGTATTCCTGTGAACCCTTTTCCAGGAAACTGAGTTTTTTCAACTCTTCATCAATTCGACCTGCCACAGCTTCCGGCGGATGCAGATCTTTCAGCCGCTCCTCGAATTCATCCGCATCTGACTTTCGGTCATCCTTGGTAATACCCAGTTCTTTCTGGATGAGTTTCAACTGTTCACGAAGGAAAAACTTACGCTGACGTTTATTGATCTTGGTGTTTACATCCTTGCTGATCTCACCATGCAGCTTACTGATCTGCACCTCTTTATGCAGCAGAGGAAACACCCGCTGCATACGCTCAAGCACAGGAATAGTCTCCAGTACCTGTTGCAGCTCATCGCCTGTAGCCGTCGTGAGAGTCGCTGCAAAATCTGTTAGTGGAGCAGGTTCATTGGGGGAAAAATATTGTAAGGCCTGTTTTAATTCCTCACCGTGCAGCGGGTTTGACTGCACGAGCTCTTTTACTGCGGATATAATAGAGAGGGCATAAGCGCGTGTTTCCGTATCATCGGGGCCAAGTTTCAGCTCTTCTTCAACGGGATATTCCACTTCCACAAGATAGGGAACTTTTTTGCTCAGCCATTTTCTAATGCGAAATCGCTGTAATCCCTGGCAGATAAAATGCAGATTGGTCTCCTGCACAGTTGGCTTCATCACCTTCCCGGCACAGCCCACTGGAAAAAAGTCTTCAATGGTGGTCTCCTGCGGCGGCACATTCCCGGTATAGACAAGTCCGACCATTTTCTGTTCGGTCTCTCCGATTTTTTGAATGGTCTCAGTCCAGTATTCACCCCCCAGGACGATGGGTTGTACCTGGCCCGGGAAAAATGGACGACTGCTGATGGGAATCAGATACAGATGTTTTGGAAGTATCTGATTTGGAATGGCAATATCACTCTGCTGCCCACCCCCATTGATGATTTCCGCTTCTGTCTGTTGAGTATGTTTTTTTGTCATATGTCTTTGCTCCTATGGTGCATCTCCATTCCATACATCTCGACCATATTCCACTAACCATATAGAAAACAGTAAGATATATTGCTTCAGATGTCCATAAAACTCTACAATATCTCGTAGAATGACAAAAAAGGAGGGTACAGCAAGGCATGTCATCTTTACTACTGTCAATGCATGGAGGAAATCCCGGTATCAAGCTGCAGCATCTTCTTAACCACTGCCGTAAGTCCTGAAAGCTCATCAGCAGAAGTCATAAAACGGGGTTGCAGAAGGTGGGCCTTTTCAAGACAATTGCCATTGCAGGATCGTGCTAAAACCAGGACTTTTTTAAATGCCAGAAATTCATCCTGCAGGAATAACAATTCATCGAGCTCTGCTGCATTCCCAGCAAAGAGAATCAAGATATCACCATTACGCATTGTAAGACTGAATGAAGAGTTCAAGCGACATCCACCCGGCAGAGCAATCAAATTCCGCAGAGGTATTTCCCTTTGCAGAGACTGCAAAAAAGAATCGGACCCATGAGAGGGGAAGGCAGGATAATAGAAAACACGCATGCGGCACAATCTCCAAAAAAAGGGGGCAGAAAGATGCTTTATTGAGATATAGCATCTTTCATACCACTTTTTTGAAAACTGATAAAATTAAACAAACAGTTGTCTCTTCGCGTGATTCCAAAAGAAGGAAAATACAATTGAACCTTCCGCAACGGGAAGAGAGTGTATAAAAAAGTAGAATCTGTCTACTTTTCTATACAAAAAAACAGCGCATAACAATGTTTAATAACTCACTTCATATTTCTTCAACAATTGATACAACCTGGCACGGGAGAGACCGGCAAGTCGACAGGCTGTGGAAACATTTCCTTTGCTCTCCTGCATCAATCTAACAACATATTCCTTTTCAATAACTTTCTTAAAATCACGCCAGAGCATGAGTTCACCACTCTGACTGCTGCTGTGTGCCCCGGGAACCGCCTTCACTTCACATTGCATACCTGCCTGTGATAAACGAATACTAAACTCCTTGGGGAGATGGGCACAGAAGAGAGTGGGTATATTGGTTGCTCCGGCAAAAACATGTTCCATGGTCTGGAATAACTCACGCACATTCCCCGGCCAGTCATAGAGAGCAAGGGCTTCAATAAAATCTGGCGAAATACCTTTGGTATCCTCCTCATAGCGCTCACACAGTCTTGTCAGGCAGTGAACGGCAAGTTCTTTGATATCCTCCTTACGACGACGAAGAGGGGGAAGTTCCATAATCAGTCCCCGTAAACGATAAAGCAGATCCTTCCGGAATGTTCCGTTGGCAACCATTTCATCCAGATTCTGATTGGTGGCAGCCACCAGTCGAAAATCACTGTGCACTACTTTCTCAGACCCCACGGCACGATAGCTGCGCTCCTGGAGAACCCGCAGAAATTTTTTCTGCATGCCTA
>JAOZKX010000284.1 GCA_029935135.1 Desulfocapsa sp. | reverse complement strand
AGCCCCCACAGGACAAGCGGCCATGCGTCGGCAGGACGCCAGAGCGGGGAGTGCTGCCGCAGTACCGCACTCGCAGGCCCTGCGGGAAGCCATTCCCGTTGAGGCAAGTACGATTCATCGCCTGCTTGGTGTGCGGCGCTTCTCTTCTTTTTTCCGTTATAATCGTGAGAATATGCTCCCCCATGATGTTGTGGTTGTGGATGAGGCATCCATGGTCGACCTGGCCCTGATGAGTAAACTGGTGGAGAGTCTGCGTCCTGGGTGTCGCTTTATTCTCCTTGGCGATAAGAACCAGCTGGCGTCCGTGGAATCCGGGGCGGTACTTGCTGATTTAATTAGTGCGTTTCCGAATAATACGGTGGAGCTGCAAAAAAGTTATCGTTTTGATGCGGGGATAAAGAGTTTTGCAGAGGCCATAAACAGGGGTGACAGCAAGACTTCCTGGGAGATCCTGGAAGATACTTCTCCGGCAAATGTCTCACGCCTCTCAGGGGATGCAGCGGAGTATGGTGGTGAAAAGTACTGTCGCTTTATGGCGGCGGTTCGTGGAGCGCAAACAATAGAGGACTATCGGGAACTGTTTTCATTGTTGCGTTCATTTACAATTCTCTGTGGGCTGCGCAACGGGCATGCCGGGGTCTCCGGAGTAAATGACAGGATAGAACACTATCTGACAGCAGAGGGATATGACTGTTTTTCTGACTCCTGGTATCCGGGGCGTCCGGTGATGGTGAGCAGAAACAACTATGGGCTTAATCTGTTTAACGGTGATGTGGGTATCTGTCTGCCCGACCTTGGGAATTCCCAGCTGATGAAGGTCTGGTTTGAACAAGCGGACGGCAGTCTGGCTGGTTTCCTTCCCGGCCGACTCAGTAGCTGTGAGACGGTATATGCCTTTACTATCCATAAGAGTCAGGGCACTGAATTTGGCGAGGTGCTGGTTGTGCTGCCCGAACGGGCATCTGAACTTGTTAGTCGTGAACTCTTATATACCGCCGTCACCCGGGCTGTGAAAAGTGTGAAGGTTCACTCTGAAAGAGATGTTTTTGCTGCAGCAGTTGAGGGGAAAATTGAAAGGGCCAGTGGCTTGCGAGGATTGTTAAAGAACAAGCGGCAATAGATGTGAAACGACCGCCCCTGCAGAATTTGGGAGATGCAGGGGCAGTCGAGGAGGAGCTTTGTGTTGGTCGGTTAGTTAAGGGTCTGGAAGTCGTTGTAGGCGTGGGCACCATGCTCAACGATATCGACTCCCTGGAGTTCCTCTTCTTTGGAGATACGGAGGCCAACTGTCATATCGATTACCTTAAAGAGGATAAATGCTGCCCCAAATGCCCAGATAAAACAGGTTCCGATGCCGATCAGCTGGGTGATCATGATTTTGCTTGTGGTACCACCCATATTGAACAGTCCAGCAGCCAGAGTTCCCCAGGCTCCGCAGACCCCATGGACAGATACCGCACCAACCGGGTCGTCAATGTGCATTTTGTCGATGGTGATGACTGAGAGGACTACCAGAACTCCTGAAATTGCCCCAATTATGGTAGCACTCGTTGGTGACACATTGGCACATCCTGCTGTAATACCAACAAGGCCTGCCAGGGCACCGTTGAGGCTCATGCCGATATCCGGTTTTTTGAACATGATCCAGGAAGTGAGCATGGCCAGAATTGCTCCGCAGGCTGCTGAGAGATTGGTGGTAACAAAGATCATGGCAATGGAACTGTCGCCGGTTGTGGTTGAGCCGGGATTAAATCCAAACCAGCCGAGCCAGAGAATAAAGACACCGATTGCGGCCATGGGGATATTATGACCTGGGATAGCTCGGACTTCGCCATTTTTCCCGTATTTTCCAAGGCGGGGTCCCAGGACTATAGCCCCTGCAAGCGCTGCCCAGCCGCCAACGGAATGGACAACAGTGGAGCCGGCAAAGTCTATAAATCCCAATCCTTCCAGCCATCCGTTACCGTTTAAAAGCGAGCCCCACGCCCATGAACCAAATATTGGATAGATAACAGCACAGAGGACAATGGAGTAGATAAGGTAGCCGGTAAATTTTGTTCGTTCGGCAACGGCGCCGGAGACTATGGTTGCCGCAGTCGCTGCAAAGACACACTGAAACATCCAGAAGGCCAAGATCCATGGATCTCCTGTTTCTGGACCTGTCCATCCCGAGAGAAAGAAGCCGTCGGTTCCAAACCAGCCGGTTGAGGTGGAGCCAAACATGAGACCAAAGCCGACCGCCCAGAAGGCTATGGAGCCCATGGAGAAATCCATAAGATTTTTCATCATGATATTTACTGCACTTTTGGCACGGGTAAAGCCGGACTCAACCATGGCAAAACCTGCCTGCATAAAAAATACCAGGCTCGCGGCAATCAATGTCCAGACAAAGTTCAGGTTGGTCTGCAGAAGCTCGATGGCTTCTTTGTTTGTGCTGATGGTGGGAACGATTTCCTCCCCTCCAAGGGCAACGGCAGGTATGAGACATAGAAGGGCCAGGGCCCAGATAACTTTTTTCATGATACGATTCTCCTCTGATATATTGCGTGTTCCGATTGTTAAATAGCGTCTCTGTCTGTTTCTCCGGTACGTATTCTGCAGATCTGGTCAACAGGGATAACAAAAATCTTACCGTCTCCTATCGATCCTGTCTGTACGGAAGAGATGATTTTTTCAATGACAGCTTCTACCATGTCACTGCTGACCACAGTTTCCACCTTTATTTTCGGGATAAAGTCCACCACATATTCTGCACCCCGGTATATCTCGGTGTGTCCTTTCTGGCGTCCAAATCCCTTTACTTCGCTGATTGTCATGCCTGTGATTCCAAGTTCTGCCAGACCTTCTTTGAGCTCATCCAGTTTGAATGGTTTGATAATTGCTTCTATTTTTTTCATGTTCTCTCCTTTTCCTGCCGTTTGCTAGCAATTTGTTTTTTTCTTGCAGTGCTTATTACAAGCTGTGTGCCAGATTTCCAGGTGTACTTTATTTTGTTCGTATCGTGCTGTAAATACGGAATATCGTCTTTTGTTTGGCGCTGTAGTCATGTGCAAAAGTTACAAGAATGTACATCGGCGGCATGGCAAAAATACAAAAATGTAACAATAGGTTGTTTGTTTTTGTTGTATGATTTGATCTGTAATCGCTGGTGATGTAGAATAAAATGCTAGATGAAAAATATTCCTTGAATTACAATGACATTGTACTCACAGAATAGATGATGGCTGTTGGTTGAAAAGAGTGTTCGTTCACTATCGGACCGTTCAGTTTGTATCAAAGAGAAAACGAAGAGAGGAAAGGGACTAATGGGAGACTTTTTTGCAAAGATTATAGCATGGACCGAATCAACACATGTTCGGGAACAGGTGGCGGAGGTTGATGTCGTCGGGTTGTTTTCTAATCCTTGGTTTTTGGTACCTTTTGTCCTTGCGGTAGTTTATTGTCTGTATAAACAGGCTTGGAAAGATATCATTCTTATCGGAGCGTTTTTAGCTGTCTGGTGGGTGAGTGGTACTCCATACATGGATACCCTTGTTGTGGGTAATACATTACAGATCAATAAGATATTACCGGTACTGTTTGGCGGTGCCGGTTTGCTTGGTTTTCTTATTTATATATTTTTCGGCAGGTCTGATTAATATCCTGGAAATTATTTTCGTGACACTCTATGCAATTTCGTAATGGCGTTTTTATTATCACTGAGGAGAAATATTGTCCTCTCTATAATGTTGGGGAAGAGTTGCAGGTAGATGAAGGGGTCTTGAAATTACCTGCTGCCAAGCCAACCTGTTTGACGCTTACCAAAGATTTGAT
>JAOZKX010000283.1 GCA_029935135.1 Desulfocapsa sp. | reverse complement strand
TTGCCTTAAAAGTGTAATTATGTCAAAGATCAGTACAAATAAACAGGTTTGGGGCGCTTATCGATCAGAAAGCTCGCCCCAGGCTACAAGAATTCATATTTGCTGCAATTTTTAAAATTGTCTGTCGATTTTTCATTCTAACAGAATGTCTCACTCCGACAGACTCCTAGGATCACATTAAAATAGCCATTAATTACAGGTACGGTAGGGAATACCTGGGGCCCCCAGAGCAGTGTGCCGCCGCTTACCGCATTATAGATGTTGATGGTCAGTTTTTTTGTTCCCGTCACCGGGTTGGAATCGGTATCCGTAATCTGTCCCTGGTAATTGATCAGTGCTGGTACAGCAGCACTGTGCGCAGAAGAAATAAAGGAGAACAGCAGGAAGAAACAACAGAGACAGGATAGGTGAATTTTTTGTATTTGCATGAACAAGACCTTTTGCAGGATTGTGTAGAATCTCAAGCCATAAAATTAATTGCCATTACACTACTGTTCTTGTTTTGTTTTGCAATGTATAAGTGAAGATATGATGATAAAACATTACCTTCCGATTCTTTCGTGTGAGCTCGAATTTGTAATTGATATGGGCGTGCCCAGCCAAATGTTTTGCAGCCGTTGAAATAACTGACATGTATAGTTCCTTGGGTAGTGGGAGGCAGGTTTGACTATTGGGCTTTTGTACGGCTGGGATTAATACAGAATTGAAGCAGCGTAGGTCAGGTTAGGGCGTAGGCCAGTAACCTGACAACATTCCATAATTAACCGCATCCCCTTTGAGTCATAATTTCGGGTTACGCTGCGCTAACCCGACCTACTTGGCTTTAATAAGGACAGCAAAGTACTCTTAATCTTGGTGCAGTAGCTGTGTCAAGGCAGTTTGCCGAATATCCAGTTGCTTGTTCGTCTGTGTTAAAACCGATGGGTGTGATGCCTTGAACAGCATATTGGGTACCACCAACAGATGCAGTACAACTTGCTGCTCCAGATATAGCTATGTGTCCACTGGGACAATAAAGTTCGGATTCGGTAGTCCATTGACTATCTATAAGCCATGTGCACCTTCCACTCATATTAACATTCTGGGCAGTAACAGCATACTCAGCCTGCACAGCATAGGGAACACTCAAAATCCGCTGCCTGGCAATAACCACCGGTTCCGCATCCACCTGCACCTCAAGATAACAGTCCGTACCACTGGCAAAGGCATCATTAATGGAATCCCCTGCAGGGAGAGCCATCCCGTTGTCGTCGGTTTCAATCGGTCCCAAGATCACATTAAAATAACCGTTAATTACAGGGACAGTGGGAAAGACCTGAGGCCCCCAGAGTAGAGTACCACCACTTACCGCATCGTAGATATTGATGGTCAGTTTCTTGGTTCCTGTTACCGGGTTAGAATCTGTATCCGTAATCCGTCCCTGGTAATTGATCAGCGCTGGCACCGCAGCACTGTGTGCAGAAGAAATAATGGAGAACAGCAGGAAGAAACAACAGAGACAGCATAGGTGAATTTTTTGTGCTTGCATGGACAAGACCTCTTGCAGAGTATGGAGAGTTTCAAACCATCAAATTAGTTGCCATCACCCTACTGCTCTTGTTTTATTTTGCAATGTATATGTCGAGATATGGTGGTAACGCGTTGTATCTAGGCTCTTTTAGTTAGGCTTGGAATTGTAATTGGAGGGGGCGCGTACCGGCCAAATGTCCTGCACTCATTGAAATGACTGACAGGTACAGTTCCTCTGGGTTGGGGGGAGGGGTTCGGGGGACACCTTACTTAATTGCCCCACTTTTTCCGGCTTGACACTCTTGATTTCTTACCATACACATAAAAGGTAAGAAAAATAATTAATGGAGAAAATCATGCAGATTGTTATCTCATCAAAATTCAAAACGACAATTCCAAAGAAAATTAGAGAACAGCTCTCCCTTTCCGTGAGTGATGCTCTTGAGTGGGAAGTGGAAAATGGTCGTATTATTGTAACCTCCCCGCAGGCAGACTTTCTTAAACACAAAAAATCAGTTCATATCGGGGTCGGAGATATCAAAGAGGATATTCAGCAGGCAAGAAATAAACGGACCGACAGGTACACATGAAAAAGATCATGGTATTATGGGGACAGTATACCCAACTGAAAAGCAGCCATAATATATGGTTATTCATTTATGATATCAATGACTCTCTGCTGAAGGCAGGAGCGAAGAAAGGTGTTCATTTTTTTAGGGTCACCAGATTCGTAGAACTCAATCATATGATTGTTAAATTCCAGCTGGCGAGAGGCAGGAAGATTAATAGCAGGAAAACCATTGCTTAATAGCAGCCCGTTCATCATAAAGCGACCCATGCGCTTATTCACATCATAAAAAAATTGCGTCCTTGCCATGGTAAGAAAAATGGTAATGGCTTGATCATAAATGTCTTGCCGATTGTCCAGTTGAGCGATCATTGCAATAAACAGGTCAGGCAATTTGTCGGCTGTCGGAGGTGTATAGTCAGTACCTGCAATTAACACTGCCCCACTGCGAAACTTGCCCCACTCCAGAGCCTCATTGTTTGCGGCTATTGCATGTAGCTCACAGGCTTTCTCCGCTGAAAGAGAAAATGTATCTTCTTCTATCCAACTAAATAGTGTGCGCCAGGCTTCAGCCTGGTTAAGTGCTATCTGCTGATCTGTAATCTTTCGACCACCTATGGTAACCCCATTAAGCAGGGTCTGAATCTCTGGCAGTGTGAAATTAATGCCTTCAAGATTAACCGCGTCCCACACCAACTCGGAGAGTTGCCTTTTAGCCATCATTAACGCCTTCCCTTTGTTTGGTGGCATGTGCCATGTCTTATCAAGACCACTCATCTTTTCTACTCCAGAAGATTGCTGAGGTTGTGTGCAATTCGATTTTTTTTATGAATTTGTTTTCTTTTTTGGGCCAGGTCGCTGAGGTTTTAGCACTCGCCCCAGTGTCTTCTCTATTTTACTCACGAAGCTTTCATTTCCTAAAGGACGCCCCGTTTTTTCGTGACATTTTAAGATTTGCAACTCTTTATCAGAAGTCAAGCGTAAGTAGTTTGCCCAGTCGGGAACCATAGCTTGAAGCGGCGAAGGAGAAGCAAGAGCATCATCTTCTTCAAATAAATGGGCTCTAGCACTACTCCAACGATAGTCTGCAGGATGCTTCACCAATCCTGCTGCCACAGGATTCATCTCTACATACCGAACAGCAGCATGCAAGTGAGACTCGTCCATCGGAAAAGAGGAAAAGCGTTCTTGCCATAAATGCCCGCGCCAATTTTCACGAAGATTAATCCGGTGAGTGTAACGCCGATGAGCTTCCCCAATGGCTCGTGCCAGCCCTGTCACAGTTTGTGGCACAGCAACAAGATGCACATGGTTTGGCATCAGACACCATGCCCAGATTGACACATCATGTTTTTTACACCACGCTGCCATTAAGGCAATGTATGCTTGATAATCATCATCACAGAAAAAAGTTTCCTGACGACGATTTCCTCGTTGAGTTACATGGTGAGGAATTCCAGGACATATGACTCGCGCTATTCTTGCCATGTGTTCCAAACTAGCAAAGAGTAAAAAGAGTGTAAAGATAAATATACTGTCCCCGTAATTCCCTGTCCCCGTAATTCCCCATAAAATTACTCAGTGTGAACTTTATCATACCTAACACTGAGATTCATAGACAAGACGATCCCATAACTGTTCTTTTCGTTTACTGGCAAGTTCTTCAAACTGGACAGCAAATGTATCACGGCTATCCTGTCTGACAATCTTTCCACTGATCTGGAATTCATCTGAAAGAT
>JAOZKX010000282.1 GCA_029935135.1 Desulfocapsa sp. | reverse complement strand
GTTGAACCCTTTTATACAAAAAAGGTGATGGGTAAAAGTGGAACAGGTCTTGGTCTCACTGTTATATGGAACACCATGGAGGACCATGGAGGTAAGGTCTTTGTTGAAAGCAGTGAAAAAGGAACCTTTTTTAAACTCGTGTTTCCGGCAGGCAAAGAAAAGAAGCCATCGAAAACAACCCCCTCAGAGAAAACAATACTCTCGGCTGGAAACGAACATATTCTTATTGTTGATGACGAGGCGCAGTTGCGTGATATAGCCAGGCAAATGCTCGAGCATCTTGGATATCATGTTGATACCGTAGTTTCTGGAGAAGAAGCAATCGAATTTGTGCAAGAAACTCCCGTCGATCTTCTCCTGATAGATATGCTTATGGACCCGGGAATCAATGGGCGGAAAACATATGAAGAGATAGTAAAGATTTACCCCAAGCAAAAGGCTATTGTTGCCAGTGGCTTCTCAGAAAGTGAAGATGTCAAAGCAACCATCCTTCTCGGAGCTGGTAAATTTATCAAAAAACCATACTCCATGGACAATCTTGCCCAGGCAGTTAAAGAGGTGTTACACAATCCTCTGCAAAACTGAGAATCAAAATAAAAAAAACCTTTAAATCTGCACGCTATTTGACTTCCTTTTTGTTTTTCTGATATCCTTAGCAATACAACAGTGAAAACTGCAGAGCTCAAGCGAACTGCAGTTCTCATTAACTATTTTGTGAGGATTTCTGCATGCAGCAAACAGAAAACATTCAGGCAGCAGCATTTGCCAGCCAACTTCTGCAAATGGATCGACTGGCGGCAGAAAAAATCTTACTCCACTCACAGGAAAGCAATTCTCCCTTACAAATCGTTGACAACCTGATCGTCCCTGCCTTAGAAGAGATTGGTATGGGATGGGAAAATGGGACAGTCGCACTGGCCCAGGTCTATATGAGCAGCAGAATCTGTGAAGAGCTGGTGGATTCTTTCCTGCCAGCTTCCAGTCCAGAAAGAACCAGTCAACCGAAAATGGCCATTGTCTTACTTGATGACTACCACGCCCTCGGCAAAATGATCGTCTATGCAGCACTTCGTGCCTCTGGCTTTGAACTTCAGGACTATGGGCGTCTCAGCGCTGAACAGTTGATTAAACGGATTTGTGATGATTCTATCCAGGTAATTCTTATCTCTACACTTATGCTGCGCTCTGCCCTGCAGGTCAAAAAAGTAAAGGCTGGCCTTCAAGCAGCCGGTACAAAAACCAAGATAATAGTCGGTGGTGCTCCTTTTCGTTTTGACCACAAACTCTGGCAGGAAGTCGGGGCAGACGCTATGGGTATCACCGCAGGTGATGCGGTAAAGTCAGTATCAGACTGTATGGAGGGAATCTTATGAAGCAGACAGAGAGCATGTCTTCAATGCAGCGGGTACTTACGACCCTTGGTCATAAAGAACCAGATCGAGTCCCCTTCTTTCTTCTTCTCAGTATGCATGGTGCCAAAGAACTTGGCTTAAGCATCAGGGAATACTTTTCGCGGGCAGAGCATGTAATAGAAGGACAATTTCGCCTGCTCAACAAATACCGGCATGATTGCCTCTACCCATTTTTTTATGCCCCCATGGAGGTCGAAGCCTTTGGCGGAGAAGTCATTTTCTATGACGACGGCCCACCCAACTCCGGTGCTCCCATTATAACAAAAAACAGCGACATAAATGCTCTTCGTGCACCCGATATACAAAAAACGGATTGCCTTCTTACTGTTCTCAAAACCATCACTGGACTGAAAGAAAGGGCAAGAGATCAAATACCAATTATTGCAGTGGCAGTTTCCCCGTTTTCTCTGCCAGTTATGCAGATGGGTCTTGCTGCTTATTTTGAGCTACTCTACGAGTCCCCTGATCTCTTTCAAAAACTCATGGCAGTAAACGAAGAATTTTGCGTCTCATGGTCCAATGCTCAACTGGAAGCAGGAGCCACTGCAGTCTGTTATTTTAATCCAATGGCCTCTCCCACCATGATCTCCAGGGATATGTATTTAAAAAAAGGATATCAGGTGGATACACGAACACTTGCCCGCATTCAAGGTCCCACAGCCTTTCATCTGGCTTCAGGAAATGGATTGCCCGTTATCGACGATATTGCCGCCACAGGAGCTGCTGCAATTGGGGTCAGCAGCCTGGAAGATATAAGAGCAATTAAAGAAGCATGTCGCAATAAACTTTCAATCATCGGCAACTTAAATGGCGTTGCAATGCGGCGTTGGACAGCGTTGGAGGCTAAAGCAAAGGTGAAAGACCTTATTGCAGCCGCTGCTGCAGGAGGTGGTTTTATTCTCTCCGATAACCATGGTGAAATCCCATGGCAGGTCAGTGATGAAGTGCTGCTCACAATCTCAGAAACCATTCATACGAATGGATATTACCCAATACGATGAGAAGCTGCTTATGAGCCACAGTCTCTGCTTTATAACCTGTGACTTTCTCTATCCGGAAATGAAAGCTGCCGTCGAGGCAGAAAAATTATCCCAGATTGAAGTCCTGGGATTTCCAGCTAGATGTGGGCAGCCACCCATCTGCTGGAATGAACTCACTGAACTCATCAACAGCTCAGACGCCGAACACACTGTTCTCTTTGGCAGTTACTGCCTGCAAAATCTTGCGGATAGTGGCCCTGAGTCACGCAACTGCACAGTCAATCAGCAGGAACAGTGTTTCGACCTTCTCTGCGCTCAGACACTCAGTAATTCTCTACAGCAAAACGGTGCCTATCTTCTTAGCCCCGGCTGGCTTGCTCGATGGAAAGAGCATATTGAAAACTGGGGCTTTGAGCAAAAAACTGCCAGGGAATTCTTGGGTCAATCCCTGCACAAACTCTTACTTCTCGACACCGGTACAGACAAAGATGCTGTAAAAAATCTTCAGGAATTTTCTGCATTTCTTGATCTCCCCTGTGAAACTCTGCCAATAGGACTTGAGTACCATCGACTCCAGCTTGCAAAAATCACCGCAGGATACCGACAGAAGGCATTGGAGAAAGAAAACAATACAATTCGCCACAATGCTGCCGATTCTGCCATGACCATGGACCTGCTTGCCCGGGTTACCAAAGCAAGCTCTGAGACTGAGGTGACACAGACCATCATCGAACTCTTTACCATGCTGCTGGCCCCAGAAAACATTGTCTATTTTCGTATAAACAAAAGTGGACTTCAACTCGAACAAGCTGTCAAACTGAATGATTCTGAACAGGATCAACTCCGAATATTTTATGCGGACACAAAAGCGAATTATCAGTTAAACGACTCAGGAGCTGGGTTTTTCCTGCGACTTGGCAGAGGTGACAATGTCTCAGCGATACTAAACATTCAGCAAGTTGCCTGTCCACAATATATAAACCATTATCTCAATGTTTCCCTCCACATATCCGGAGTCTGTGCCCTTGCCATTGAACATGCACGGACCATGGAAAAATTACTCAACACATCCCGTCTTGCCGGCAAGGCACAAGTCGCTACGGAGGTGCTGCATAATGTGGGAAATACCCTGAACAGTATCTCCGTCTCCTCTGAAATCATCAGTAACCTTATAAAAACGAGCAGTTGTCTCACCTTGCCCGGGATTGTGGCGTTGATTAATAAGCATAGTGACAATATAGGAGCTTTTTTCAGTACTGATCCAAGGGGTGTACAACTCCCCCTTTATTTTTCCAAATTGTCCGAACAGTTGACAACTGAGCAATCTACTCTCCTACAGGAGATCACCCGCCAACGCCAGCGCATACAACTTATTGCTGAAATAATTCGCACCCAACAGGATACTGCAAAAGAAGCTGCGATGGTTGAATCTATC